>JBMUAP010000049.1:0-11379 GCA_049454155.1 Blastocatellia bacterium | reverse complement strand
CTGAAATCCGCCAGCCCCGACGACCGCGACAACCAGATCGTCCGGTCGTGCCACCGCGGCACCCATCGCTGCCGGGAACCCATAGCCCATCGCTCCGAGCCCGCCCGAGTTGAGCCATTGACGCGGCTCCTCGAAGCCGTAGAGCTGGGCCGTCCACATCTGGTGCTGTCCGACATCCGCCGAGACGACCGCTTTTCCACCGGTGATCCGGTGCAACTCCTGGATGACATACTGCGGCTTGATGATGTCTCCGTCCTCTTTGAACCAGAACGGATGCTGCTGCCGCCAGTCGGCGATCTGGTCGAACCAGGCCTGCCGCCCTCCAAAATAGGCCCCCTGCGCGAGCTGCTGCTCCGCCTCGGCCAGCATCTGCTCGACCACGACCCGGGCGTCCCCAATGATCGGGAAGTCGCACGCAATGTTCTTGCCGATGCAGGAAGGATCGATATCGACGTGGACGAAGCGTGCCCCCTTGGCGAACTCGCTCAGTTTGCCGGTGACCCGATCATCAAAGCGAGCTCCGATCGAGATCAGCAGGTCGCAGTTGTTGACGGCCATATTGGTCCAGTAGCCGCCGTGCATCCCCAGCATGCCGAGGCTGTAGGGATGGCTCGCCGGGAAGGCTCCCAGCCCCATCAGCGTGCAGGTCGTCGGAAGCTGGAGCTTCTCCGCCAACCGTCGAACGCCTTCGTGCGCTCCCGCGGAGATCGCTCCGCCCCCGACATAGAGGACGGGCCGCTCCGCCTCGAAGATCGCCTCGACAGCCCGCTTGACGGCCCGGGGATTGCCCTGGGTCTGCGGTTTGTAGCTGCGCAGCTCGATCGTCTCCGGATAGCTGAACTCCATCTCCTGTGCCGTCATATCCTTCGGCAGGTCGACCAGCACCGGCCCTGGTCGGCCCGTCGAGGCGACATAGAAAGCCTCCTTGATCGTCGGCGCCAGATCCTCGACCTTCTTGACGAGGTAGTTGTGCTTGACGCAGGAACGGGTGATACCTGTCAGATCCGCTTCCTGAAACGCGTCATTGCCGATGAGGTGCGTTGGGACCTGTCCGGTGAAGACGACGATCGGCAGCGAGTCCATGAAGGCGTTGGCGATCCCCGTCACCGCATTCGTGCCTCCCGGCCCGGAGGTCACCAGGGCCACTCCGGTCTGACCGGTCGCTTGCGCGTAGCCCGCCGCTCCGAAGAGGGCCGCTTGCTCGTGGCGGACCAGGTAGTGCGTCATCCCGAGGGACTCCGCGTGCTTGATCATCTCGTCATAGATGTGCAGGACGGCCCCTCCGGGATATCCAAAGATGTGTTTGACTCCCTCGCAGCGCATCGCTTCCAGCAGAATTCGCGCTCCTCGCATTTTCATGTCTTGATCACCTCAAAAATTTGTCTCAGGTTGCAGGTTCGATCGTTCCCAAGTACTGGCGGTCTGGGACCGCTGACGGGAGCAGACCGGAATGCTTCATGACTCTCGCAGGCGGCGCCGGACTTCCTCGCCGAGATCTCGCGTCGAACATTGTCGCGGCTGGCTCTTGAGGTCCGGGGTTCCAAACCCATCGACGAGGGTCGACCGAATCGCCTCTTCCAGGAGGGAGGCCTCCTCTTCCAGCCGACAGGTGTGCCGCAGCAGCATGGCGCACGAAGCGATCGCACCGAGGGGGTTGGCGATCCCTTTTCCGGCGATGTCCGGGGCCGAACCGTGGACCGGCTCGTAGAGCTCGACCGTTCCCCCGAGGCTTGCCGAGGGCAGCATTCCGAGCGACCCCGTCAATACCGAGGCCTCGTCGCTGAGGATGTCTCCGAAGAGATTCTCGGTGACGATCACGTCGTAGCTCGTTGGTCGGGTGACCAGTGCCATCGCGCAGCTGTCGACATAGCCGTGTTCGAGTGTGACATCCGGGTACTCGGCCCCCAGTCGCGTGACGACCTTGCGCCAGAGCTGCGAGCTCTCCAGGACGTTCGCCTTGTCGATCGAGGTCAACTTGCGGCGCCGTCCCCTTGCCAGTTCGAAGGCGACCCGGGCGACCCGCTCCACCTCCGGTGCGGTGTAGGCCATCGTGTTCAGCCCCCGCTCTTCGGTGATCTCTCGCGGTTGTCCGAAATAGGCTCCCCCCGCCAACTCTCGAACGATCAGCAGGTCCGTCCCCCGCACGATCTCCGGTTTGAGCGGAGAGGCCCCAATCAACGTCTCGTGCAGGAAGGCCGGGCGAAGATTGGCGTAAACGCCCAGTCCGGCGCGCAGCCCCAGCAATCCCGTCTCCGGCTTGAGCCGCGGAGGCAATGCGTCATACTGCGGTCCCCCAACCGCGCCGAGTAAGACGGCGTTGCTGGCGAGGCACGTCTGGAGGGTCGCTTCGGGAAGGGGAGCCCCCGCCTGATCGACCGCAATGCCTCCAATCAGGCAGGTCTCGTACTGAAAGACGTGCCCAAACCGCTCGGCGATCGCGTCGAGACACGCGACCGCCTCCTGGGTCACTTCGACCCCGATCCCGTCTCCGGGAAGTACTGTAATCTTGGCATTCATCATGGTTCGATTCTCGAGTCTCAAGGGGGCGGGCTCGCTCAGGAGCCCGCCTGCGCCTTCTTCTGGATGTGCGGCAACAGTCCCCCGTCCTCGATCAGTTCCCGCGCAAAATCGCTCAACGGCACGAAAGCCGCTTCCCGGCCACTGGTCAGGTTGCGCAACCGACCCGAGACCAAGTCCAGCTCGACTTGATCTCCAGTCCCAACCACTTCGAGCGCCTCCGGACATTCGATCGCCAGAAACCCATTGTTGATCGCGTTCCGGAAGAAGATCCGGGCATAGCTCCGGGCGATGACCACCTTGACGCCCGCCCCCCGCAGGGCCCAGACGGCGTGCTCCCGCGAGGACCCACAGCCGAAGTTGTCCCCGGCGATGACAAAGTCTCCCGGCAGAACCCGCTTGACAAAGTCACCGTCGATGTCCTCCATGGCGTACTTGGCCAGCTCCGCCTCCTCGTGCACATTGAGGTAACGCGCCGGAATGATCTCGTCCGTGTTGATGTGTGCGCGCTCGTAGACGTGCGCATAGCCAGTCAGTTTGTCAGGTAATGTCGACATGGTGCGTTCTCCTCTCTCCGGGTTCATTGCAGGAATGGGCGCGGATCGGTGATCGTGCCGGTAATGGCCGTTGCCGCCGCCGTTGCCGGGCTTGCCAGATAGACCTTGGCTTTGGGATGGCCCATCCGGCCGACAAAGTTCCGGTTGGTGGTCGAAAGACAGGTCTCGTCGGCCCCCAACACCCCCATGAAGCCTCCCAGGCACGCGCCGCACGTCGCCGTCGAGACGACACATCCCGCATCGGCGAAGATCTCGAGCAGTCCTTCCCGCATCGCCATCTTCCAAATCTCGGTCGTCGCCGGGACGACGATCGCCCGTGTCCCGTTGGCCACCTTGTTCCCCTTGAGGATCTGCGCGGCAATTCGCAGGTCTTCGATCCGCCCATTGGTGCAGGATCCGATGTAGACTTGGTCCATCTTGACCCGCTCGACCTCGCCGATGAATCGCCCATTCGAAGGCAGGCTCGGAAGGGCGACGATCGGCTCCAACTGACTCAGATCGATCGTCATTCGCTCGCTGTAGATGGCGTCCTCATCCGACTCGTAACACGTATAGGGCTCTTTGGTCCGCGCTTGGACATACTCTTCTGAAATCGCATCGACCGGCATGATCCCGCTCTTCCCGCCCGCCTCGATCGCCATGTTGGTGATCGTGAAGCGCGCCTCCATGCTCATGCTCCGCAGTCCGCTCCCGCGGTACTCCATCGCCCGGTACCGGGCACCATCGACGCCGATCTTCGAGATGATGTACAAGATGATGTCTTTCGAATAGACACCGAACGGCAGGCTGCCGTTCAACTCGAAGAGCATCGACTCCGGCACTTTGAACCAGAGTTCGCCCGTTGCCAGTGCCGCCGCGAGGTCGGTTGAGCCAATCCCGGTGGCAAAGGTCCCCAGCGCGCCCATCGTCGTCGTATGTGAGTCGCCGCATATGACGGTCATTCCCGGCAGGACGTGGCCTTGCTCGGGCGCGATCGCGTGGCAGATCCCGTGGTTCCCGACCTCATAGTAGCGCTCGATCCCCTGTTCGATCCGCCATTCGCGAAGCTGCTTGGCCAACTCGGCGCTCTTGATGTCCTTGTTGGGGACAAAGTGGTCCGGGGTGACGAGGATCTTGGACGGATCGAAGACCTTGTTGATGCCCAGCTTGCGCAGCATCGCCACCGCCGGCGGCGTCGTTACGTCGTGTGCGACGATCAGGTCGATCTTCGCGTTGACAATCTCTCCGGGGGTGACCCGGTCACGGCCGCTGTGGGCGGCCAGAATCTTCTCCGTCATCGTCATTCCCATAGCACTCTTCTCTCCCTCAGTCCTGTGGTTGCACGCTGGATCACTTGGGGCGATCCTGTGTGTGGGTCTCTGCTCTTCGTCTCGCTGGGCACTCTTGGCCGCTCGATCAGGCGGCCGTCCGGGTACGCTCCCGCGCATAGCACGCTTTGTTGACGGCGTTGAGGTAGGCGCGTGCACTGGCGTCGACGATATCGGTGCTCGCCGCCTTTCCGGTGTAGGAGGTTCCGCCAAACTCGACGTGGACGAAGACCTCGCCGACGGCGTCCGTTCCCCGGGTGATCGACCGGACGGTGTAGTCGAGCAGGTTGCCTTTCAATCCTGTCAACTGGTCGATGGCCTCCATCAGGGCGTTGACTGGTCCGTCGCCCGTTGCGTTCCCGCTCAACTCCTGCTCGGTTGCCGTGTCCAGGATCTTGATGGTCGAGGTTGCCTGGGGCGCGGTCCCTGCCGTCGACTGCAGATCCCGCAGCTTATACCGCTCCGGAATCTGCGTGAAGCCATCCTGGAGAATTGCTGTCAGGTCCTCCTCGAAGATCTCCTTCTTCTGGTCGGCCAGCTTGGTGAAGAGTTTGTAGGCCTTGTCGAGTTCGGGCCGGCTGAGCGTGTAGCCCATCTCTTCGTACCTCTTGCCGAGCGCGTGCCGGCCGGAATGCTTGCCGAGCACGATGCTGTTGGTCTTCACGCCGACCGATTCGGGCGTCATGATCTCATACGTCAGGCGGTTGCGCAGGACACCATGCTGGTGGATCCCCGCCTCGTGCGCAAAGGCGTTCTTGCCGACGACCGCCTTGTTTGGCTGCACCAGCACGCCGGTGATGTTCGAGAGCGTCTGGCTCGAGCGGTAGATCTCCTCCGTCACGATCCCGGTCTCGAAGGGCATCAGATCTCGTCGCACCCGGAGCGCCATGACCAGCTCTTCCAGCGAAGCGTTCCCCGCCCGCTCTCCAATGCCATTGATTGTGCACTCGACCTGTCGCGCTCCCGCCGCGATCGCGGCGAGCGAATTGGCGACCGCCAACCCAAGATCGTTGTGGCAATGGACGCTGATCACCGCCCGGTCGATGTTGCGGACTTTCCGACGCAGCGTCTCGATGATCGCCGTGTACTCTGCCGGGATGGTGTAGCCGACGGTGTCGGGAATGTTGACGACCGTTGCCCCCTCTTCAATGACCGCCTCGATGACTTGGCAGAGGTAGTCGAGGTCGCTGCGCGTCGCATCTTCCGCCGAGAACTCGACGTCGGTGGTGAACCCCTTTGCCAGCCGGACGGCGCTCCGGGACATCTCTAAGACCTCTTCCCGCGTCTTCTGCAATTTGTACTGCAGGTGGATGTCCGAGGTCGCGATGAAGGTGTGGATCCGTGGACGTGCTGCGTCAGCCAAGGCCTCCCAGGTTCTCTCGATATCTTCGGGGACCGTCCGGCAAAGGGCCGCGATGACCGGACGACGACAAGTCTTGGCCACCTCCCGTACCGCCGCGAAGTCGTCTTCTGAAGCGATCGGAAACCCTGCTTCCATGACATCCACCCCGAGCGCGTCCAACTGTCGCGCCATGCGCAGCTTCTCTTCCAGGTTCATGCTGCATCCAGGCGATTGCTCCCCATCCCGCAGTGTTGTGTCGAAGATTGTAATCCGCTCGCTCATTGTGGTTGTCTCCTTGTCAATAGGATTGATAGGACGAATAGGACGAATAGGTCCCATTCGATCTGTATTTCGCATTCCTATCGCACGTTATGTCAATCACGGTTGCTAATCCCCTTACATAGTTCCTATGCGTCCTATTCCCCTATCCCGGCCAGATCTTACCACTCCCACAACCGCTTGCAAAGTTTATTATGTTTAGCATTCTATAAATAAAATTTACACTGTAGAATGCCGAACCTGGAGGACTCCATGGATTTGGGACAGCTGGAAATCTTTCTGTGCATCGCCGACGAGAAGAGTTTTTCCCGAGCCGCGGAGAAGGTTCGACGGACCCAACCCGCGCTGAGCATCGCCATCAAACGCCTCGAGGTCGAATTGGGGGAGCCGCTCTTCGATCGCAGCAGCAAGGGGGGGATGCTGACCGAGGCCGGGCGGGTGCTCTACTCCTATGCCCAACGGATGGTCAATTTACGCGAGGAGGCCCGGGAAGCGATCAACGAATTGCGGGGCATGTATCAAGGCCGGCTGACGATCGGGGCCAACGAGAGCACCTCCCTCTACCTCTTGCCTCAATTGCTGGTCGAGTATCGCCGCCGCTACCCGCAGATCAAGATTGAAGTCCACCGTGCGGTCTCCGAACGAATCCCGACCGAGGTCTATGAGCGCAATCTCGATGTCGGGTTTCTCTCCTACGATCCAGTCCAGACGGGGCTGCAATCGATCGAGGTGGAACGCGACGAGCTGGTCCTGGTCGTCCCCCCTGGTCATCGCCTTCTGGAGCGGAAGCAGGTCGCCGTTCGGGATCTGGGAGAGTACCAGTTTGTCGCCCACAACGTCCGATCACCGGCAAGAGACCGGATCTTCGATCTCTTCCGGGACCATCAGACGCCTCTCCACATCTGTGTCGAGCTTTCGATTCTCGAGACGATCAAGGATTTTGTCAGTCTGGGAGTCGGCTTGGCCATCTTGCCGCGTCTCTCCGTTCAGGAAGCGATCGAGTCAGGCCGCTTGTGCTCGGTTCCCGTCGAGGGGATGAAGATCGAGAAGACCCTTCGGCTGGTCTTTCGTCGAGAAGAGACCCTTAGCCACGCGGCACGGGCCTTTCTGCAGCTGGTTCGCGAGTCCCGCTCGATCAGCTCGGGGAGCGGCCTGCCCACGGGCGCTCAGAGATAGACGAGGTGATGATCGGCTTCCCAAGGATCGATCGTGGCGTGGAGCTGCTCGATCAGCGCCGTGCCATACCGGGCAAGAAAGAAGCTGATCGTCAATTCCCGCTCCTGCAGGTTGCGGTGGGGGAAGAGCACCGTCAGGAGTCGTTCGATCTGGTGTTGCGTCACTTCGTCCCGCCCCGTGCGATTATGGATGAAGCGGGTTCGCAAGTTGTGGAGTTGGTAGAGGATCTTCTCCTTGCCCCCCCGGAGGGCGTCGGAGAGGGTTGGATCGACCGCCTGTAGCGACTGACGAAGCCGTTCGAGTTGAGCCGTGATCGCTGCTTCGGTCTCGTCGAAGACGACGGCGGTGGTCTGATCGAGGCTTCGCTCGACCACTTTTCGCTGGACTGCCTCGTTCCCCTCAAACAGATCGGCAAAGGTCAAAGAGAATTTGCGGAGGGTCTTGGCGTGTCGTTTCTCGATGAGGGTCAGGCTGACACGGGGCAGGATCAGGGGAGCCACCCGTCCGAGAAGCGCGTAGTTGGGGGCGAGTTGCGCAAAGTAGGCAATCTCCGCTGCCCCGCCGATGAGGGCGACCGTCGGCAGGAGAAAGTCCTGCACGATTGGGCGGAGGGTGACATTCGGGCTGAACTGAGTCGGATCATTTCTGACTTGCGCGAGGGCTTCTTCCCAGGTGAGGGTCTTCTCCTTGGCTCCTTTGAGCGAGAGATAAGCCGGGCGGTCGCCAGCGGCTGGGTGGAAGCTCATTGCCGTGCGACGCCCCTCCTCCATGAGGAAGAGTGGAACCGTCTCTGGGCCCGTGTGCACCTGCGCATGATAGCCGGCGAGTTCGAGTGCTTGGCTCTGGTGGGTCAGGTGATGGACAAAGTCCGGCAGGCGTTCGAGGGAGGCGAGGTAGATCTCTCCAGCGATCTGCTTCAACCGCTCGTCCAACGGATCGATGAGGACCAACCCATAGCTCCCGAGGAGCCGCAGCATCATCCGACCGAAGGCCTCGGCAAAGGTGCGTCCGGGCGTGTAGGCCTCCCGCAGCTCGCCGAGCAGCCCAGGGACGAACTCCGATTCGGGGAGGGCAGCGGCCAGCTGCTCGAGATTGTCGGTGATCTCGGGGCCGATCTGGATGCTGCCGACCGGTCTGCCCTCTCCCGTCGGACAGCCGGTGTAGGTGATCTTCTGAAGGCGTCCTTCGCGATCGATGACCTGGGCGTGGTTGATCTCGGCAAAGTCGTGATCCTCTGAGGCGATCCAGAAGACCGGAACGGCATTGAGCCCCTCCGCCCGCAGCTGGCTGGCCAGCTTGATCGCGGTCAGTGCCTTGAAGATGGTGTAGAGCGGACCGGTGAAGAGACCCGCTTGCTGTCCGGTGACGATGGCGATCGAGTCCGGAGCGGCGAGGCGGTCCAGGTTGGAGAGGGTCGCCTCGCCGGCACCTGCCGCCAAGTTCTGTTCGCGCAGGACACTTGCGACCTCGGCCCGTCGGAACGGTTGCTCGAGGATCTTCGCGGCCCGTTCGACCAATCCGGCCAGCGTTCGCCCTCCTTGGCCCTGGGCGGGATCTCCCGGATAAAAGGATGCCACTCGATCGAAATGGTAAAGAAAGTCCTGATAGAGTCGCGATGATCTGGGAATTTTGGTGTAGGGGGTCTTGGTTGTCTCAGTCATTCCGGAGTTCCCCCGCGTCCAGACCGATCTCGGCAATCGTGTCGCGCGTCTCTGTTTCGACCCAAGAACCATCTTCATTGCGACGGAAGAGGCCGCATTCGGCGAGCGCCGTCTCGATCTCGGCCAGCTCGGCGGCGCTGGCCGCTGGCAAAGGAGAGCGCGGGAGGTATCCGTAGAGTCCCACCCGGTCGAGCGCCGCCTTGAGTCGCCCGATGCCGCCGGCTGTCGTCGCCCGCGCGAGGGTGGCCAGCTGCCGTTGAAGGGCTTCGGCACGCTCGAAATTCCCTTGTCGATAGGCCGCTTCCGCCGCGACGCAGGCGTGGGGGGCCAGGCTGGCGACCGCCAAGACCGCCCCCGAGGCACCTGCTTCCAGTCCTTCGGTGAGGATGGTCGGAGAACCGACCAGGACGTCGAAATCGGGCGTTCGCAATTCGCGGAAGATCTCCTTGAGCTGCGGCAGGTCCCCCGAACTCTCTTTGAGTCCAATGATGTTGTGGTGCTCCGCGAGACGGGCGATCGTCTCGGGCATGAGGTAGACCCCGGCGAATTGGGGCATCAGGTAGATCAGAATGGGGATGGGAGAGTTCTCGGCGATCCGCAGAAAGTGGGCTTCGTGCTGCTCGTCGTGGAGGATCTTCTTATAGTAGAAGGGCGTGATGACCACCGCTGCGTCGGCTCCGAAGTCGTGGGCACGCCGGGTCATCTCGAGGGTCTGCCGGGTCGAGAGCTCTCCCGTTCCGACGAGAAAGATCTTTTCTGGAGGGATCGAGTCCCGCACCGTCTCCATGACGGCGGTCTTCTCCTCGACCGTCAGGTGGGGAAACTCGCCTGTCGAACCGAGAATGAGATAGCCAAGGAGGTCCGTCTCGTTCCAGGCGGCGAGATTGCTGCGCAGTCGCTCGTGATCGACCTCCCCGGCGGCGTTGAAGGGAGTCGGCAGAGCTGCGATGATGCCATTGAGATTGAATGCCATGGTGCTCAGAGGGTCTCCACTGGAGAAGAGAGGGATCCGTGCAGGATTGCTTCGAGCTCTGCCGGGTGGTCGATAAGGTAATCGGGACGGACCCGCGCAAGGTCTTCCCGTGCACCGGCCCCCCAGCTGACGGCGACCGTCGCCATCCCGGCACGTTGTCCTGCCAGGACATCAGCGATCATGTCTCCCACGTAGAGGGCCCCTGCCGGGGCCACCTCGAACTGCTCGAGGAGGCGCAGGAGGCCCTCCGGATCAGGTTTGTGCCGTTCCACGGCGTCTCCTCCGAGGATCTCTTCGAAGCAGTCGAGCAGTCCAGCTTGGCCAACCCGGATCTGCGCGGCCTTCGTGCTCGCTCCACTGTAGACGCCAAGCCGGACTTGGGAGGCATGCAGACGCCGCACCAATGGCTCGATGCCCTCGAAGGCGCGAATCTCCGCCCCGTCCTCGCGACAGAGCTGGTAGAACTCCTCGATCATCTGCGTCGCGTCGTCGCCTTCGGGAAAGAGCCGTTGGAGAATCACCGTCTCGGGTGGTCCGAAGTAGGGGATCAGCTCTTCCAGGGTCCAACTGCGGCCGGTTCGCTTCTCCAGGATCCGATTGAAGATGCGGACGACGGTGGGAAAGGTATTGGCAAGGGTCCCGTCGAGGTCGAAGAGGACGGCCTCGAATCGGCAGGGAGATGCGGAAGCGGTCGCCCGATCTGGACTCAGGCTCGGCGGCGTGGTTCGGTCATTTGTCATGGTTGTCTCTTGCATATCAACTTTTCGAGCGTGCATTATACAGGCTCGATTCAGATGGGAGAAGGCACTCCGGGGGAGAATCGATCGTTGGTCTCCCGCCTTGCCGCTTCTTCTTTAATTCGCTGCTCTCCGTTTTCCGATGGCGATCGGCGGCGTCGCAGTGCTCAAGACGGCGCCCAGGGCTCGGTGGGAGTGGCGTCCCCACCTGGAAGCCAAGGCTGAGGCTGGAGAGGGAATGGGAAAGGCGAGGCAGGAGCTGGGAGGGTGTCGGGAATGGAACTGCCGATTTTTCAAGACAATTTGAAGTCTTCCGGTGGATGGGCGGAGCGGGTCGCCCGCGGGCGGGCACGATGGGATCGCTGGTTGGAGATCCCAGGGGGATTGGCGTTGCGTGACCAGTGCGTCCAGGGGCTCGAGCTGCGTGTCATCGGCTGGGGCAGTGCCCCGCCATCAGCGGAGGATCTGCCGGAAGACGAGAAATCATCTCTCCTCCATCAGGATCGCTTGCGGGAGGCAACGGCGCGTATCAGGGCCTGGGCGCGGGAGCCGGGGGTAGTCTTCGGTTCTGGGCAACTCCTCGAAGTCTATCGCCAAGTGGACGGTCGGCTGACCGATCATCCCCTTTGGCGGACCGAGCTGCCGCCCCTCCTTTCGCCGCTGCACGATCCGGTGCCGGCGGTGCTGCTTCCGCGGATGGTCGATCTCGCCTTCGACTGGTTTGCCACGGAAGGATTCGAGGAGATGCACCCCCTCGAACAGGCGACGGTCGTCTTTCTCCGCCTGCTCGACCAGCACCCAATCGACTCGCCAGTCCAAACCAAGCCGAC
>JBMUAP010000048.1:0-11434 GCA_049454155.1 Blastocatellia bacterium | reverse complement strand
GGAACGTTCATTTGAGGGGACGGATTCATCGGTCGGATTGGCGGAGATGATCCGGTAGAAGTAGGTCTGCTTGGCGTTGAGGCCAGTATCGGTGAAGGTCTGAATCGTTGGGCCAACGGTCGCAATGGTGGTGAAGGTCCCTCCGCTTTGACCCGATCGCTGTACCTTGAACTCTGTCTGCCCGGACCCGCCAAAGGTCCAGTCGACCTTGATCGATGAGCTGCTCAGCACGGTCAGGGGAAGGAGGACCGGCGCCGCGGGTCGGCTGAGCGTGGTGGCGGTGGCAATGGCCGATGCTTCCGACTCTCCTCCGGTATTGACCGACGAGACCCGGTAACTGTAGCTGGTCGCTTCGAGCAGCCCGGTGTCGAGATAGGTGGTGCTTCCCCCGGCGGTGTTGGCGGGGGCAGTTGTCAGCAAGGCAAAGTCCCCCATCGAACCTTGGCGGCGGTAGATCCGGAAGCCGGTCTCGTTGTTGGCATTGTCGACCCAGGTGAGGGAGATGCGGCTTGCCGAGGCCGCGCTGACCGCGAGCCCCGTGGGGGCGACCGGCAAGGTCGGCATCGTCTGGCTTCCTTCGAGCAGCGTGGACTCCCCGTTGGCGTTGACGGCCGAGACTCGGTAGTGGTAGGTCGTTCCCTCCTCGAGTCCGACGTCCTGGAAGGTGGTGGTGTCGGCTGGGAGAGAGATAGCCGGCTCCCAGCTCCCTGTCCCGACCCTTCGCTGGAGCTGGTACCCGGTCTCATTGGTCGCGTTGTCGGTCCACCCGAGATTGAGCTGGAAGGAGGAGATGATCGTCAGCACCAGATTGGTCGGTGCGGCCGGAGGAGCTGCCGGTGTCGTCCCACTCACCTCGTTCGAGTCGGCGGATGAACCCGTGGTGTTGGTGGCGCGCACGACGTAGTAGTAGGTCGTCTCCGGTGTCAGCTCGGTATTTGAGAAACTGGTTGTATTCTCCGGAACAGTCCCAACGAGTTCATACCCGGTCCCGGTGGTGGTCGAGCGCCAGATCGTGAAGTTGTCCTCGTTGTGCGAGTTGTCGGTCCAACTCAGGTCGATCCTCGAAGAGGAGACGACCGTTGCCATCAATCCGCTCGGAGCGGATGGTGCAGCTGGGTCCGTGGTCTCATCGACGATGTTCGATGGTTGGGATTCACCGGTCGTTGAAGAGAAGGCCGTCACCTCGAACTGGTAGATGGTCCCAGAGAGCAGTCCGGTGATGGTCGCGCTTGTCGTAGGGGCGGCCGGGTCTGTGTTGGGGGAGACTGCTGCCGCCAGGGAGAACGCGCCGCTCGTCCCAACCCGGCGGTAGACCCGAAATCCATCTTCGTTCGTGGCGTTGTCCGTCCAGCTCAGAGTGACTGACGTTGCCGTCGTCGATTCAGCGACCACCACGAGGTTGGTTGGCTTGTTGGGCGGTGCCTGTGGCGTCGCGGAGGCCTCGTTCGAAGGGGCAGAATTCCCCTCGGCGTTGGTGGCGCGAACAACGTAGAAGTACGGTGTACCTGCAGCCACGTCCGTGTCGAGGTACTGCCGGATATTGGCTCCGACGGGTCCGAACTCGGTATATGGCCCACCACTGACGGTAGCCCGCTGGATGATGAACCCGGTCTCGGTTGTCGAGTTGTCGGTCCAATTGAGCTGGATCTGATAGCTGGCTGGTGTGATCTGTGTGTCAGACCGGTTGACCGCGGTCAGGTCGGTCGGTGCTGCGGGAGTATTGATCAGCGTCGTCGCTGTCACCTCCGCAGAGGGCAGCGAGTCCCCCCCGACGTTGGAGGCGATGACACGGTAGGTATACCCCTCGCCCTCGACGAGCCCTGTGTCCTCATGAGTAATCACGGAGGCAGTCGTGCTTGAGGTCATGCTTGGGATCGTCACGAGAGGGATCCAGCTTCCGCCACTTGCCGGCTTGCGTTCCACTTTGAAGCTCGTCTCGTTGTTCGAGTTGTCGATCCAGCTGAGGTCGATCACGGTGGTCATTCCGGCTGGAGGTGTCGCGGTCAGCCCCGTTGGCGGGGCGGGAGCTACTGGGGCGGATCCGCTGACTGTCGCGGTTGGGGCGGAGACTCCCCCCGCATTGATCGCAAAGACCCGATAGTAATAGGTCGTTCCCGGATTGAGCTCGTTGTCGACAAGGGTTGTCGCATTGGCTGGGAGGGTAGCAATCTCGGAGTAGGGGCCCGCCTCCACTGTGCTGCGGCGCACGCTGTAGCCAGTCTCGCGGGTCGAGTTGTCGTTCCAGCTCAGACTGACCGTGCGAGGTGCGGTCGCGGTCACGGTCAATCCCGTCGGGGCCGCGGCCCGCGTGAAGACCGAGACTGTCGGTGGCGTCGGTGAATCCCCCGAGATATTCGTTGCCGCCACACGGTAGGTATAACGAGTCCCCTCCGTCAACATCTGATCGACATAGGACTGGGAGTTCGCGGCCACGGTCGAACTGACGGTCACATAGTCGGTTGAGTCCGTCTTTCGCTCGACCTTGAAGGCCGACTCGTTGGCGGCGTTGTCCGTCCACGAGAGGCGGATCATCGTCGCCGGATCGTCGGCGGTCACCGGAGCGGCGGTCAGACTGGTCGGTGCCAGTGGAATGGAGAGCCACATGGCCGAGGCAACGGGCGAGGGCTCAGAGGTGGCCAACGTATTTTTTGCCTTGACCCGGTAATAGTAGAGCTGGTCCCGATCGACCTCTTCCTCGTCAAAGGCATCCGTTGCCGAGGACGATCCAGCGGGGCGGGTCAGCTTCTCCAAAAAGGGGCCATTCGGGGCACTCGCCCGCTCGACAACGAACGATGTCTCATTGGTCGAACTTCTCGTCCAGGTCAGCTGGATGGTGTCCCGGCCGGTCTGTGCGGCGGTCAAGCTGCTTGGCGCCGGCAGCGGTGTTGTCCCGGCTGCCTCCACCCCGGTCGAAAGGCCCGCGGCGTTGACGGCTTGCGCCAGGTAGGTGTACTGCGTGCCATCCTGCGCCGTCGTGTCCGAAAAGCTGCGCAGCGTGGCCGCCAGATCTGGTGTCGTCAGGACGGCATAGGCTCCCGAGCCTGCCTTCCGACTGATGCGGAAGCCCTCGACATTGGTGATCTCTTCCGGATCGTAGCTCCAGGCGAGGTCGATGTGGGTTGGGGAGAGGACCGTTGCCTGGAGGTCTGTCGGGTTGACGGGAGGTTCCGCCAGGGTTGTCACTGCGGCCTCATCGCTCGGTTGGGACTCTCCCTCAAACTGACCTGTGCTGCTCCGGAACGCTGTCACTTGAAAAGTGTAGCTCGTGCTCGGCTTGAGATTGGTGACCACGTACGTCACCGTCGAGGGAGCCGTGACGGTGCTCGCCGCCAAGGTGGCCAGCAGGGTGAACTGTCCCGTCCCGATCTTCCGGTAGACACGGAAGCCCTCCTCGACCCCTGAATTGTCTGTCCAGGTGAGGGTCAACTCCCGCCCCAGGATCCCACTCACCAGGAGGTTGGTTGGCCTGGCTGGGGTTGGCTGGGCCCGGGCCGACGCTTCGTTCGATGCCGGTGAGCTGCCCTCTGAGTTGCTCGCCACCACGACATAGTAGTAGGTCGTGTCGGCGGTCAGGCCCGTGTCGAGGTAGCGGGTGACGTTGGCACCCACTGTCCCCACTTCCGTGTAGGGACCTTCCTGGGTCGTTGACCGGCGAATGGAGAAACCAGTCTCGGTCGTTGAGTTGTCGGTCCAGGTCAGTTCGATCTGAAAAACGGGAGGGATCGCCTGCGAATTGGAGCGATTGATCGCCACCAGATTGCTGGGCGCCGCCGGTGGGTCGAGGAGGGTCGTCACGTTGACCGGCCCAGCAGCGGCGGAGTCCCCTCCACTGTTGCGGGCAATCACGCGAACCTGATAGAGCTGATTCTCCACCAGACTGGAGATCGTCGAAGAGTAGGCCGTGCCCGTGGTCGCACTGGTCGTGCTGGTGACTGTTGCCGCCAAGATCCAATCGCCGCTCGTCCCCTGTCGCTGCTCGACGAGAAAGGTGGTCTCATTGGTCGAGTTGTCGACCCATCCCACCGTGATGCTGCTGGTCGAGGCGGCTTCCGCTGTCAGGCTGATGGGAGAGGCAGGCGCGCTTGGCGGGGTCGTGACGGAGACCGGTCCAGCGGCTGCCGAGCTGACGATCCCTCCACTATTGGTGGCGCTGACCCGGTATTGATAGCTCGTTGCCTGGACCGCAGTCGTATCATTGTAGCTGATCGTTCCTCCAACGGCGCTGGTCGTCCCGCTGGTCTGATTGGCAACGAGAGCCCAATCCCCGCTTGGCTCTGTCACTCGACGCTCGATCCGGAAGGCGGTCTCGTTATCGGAAGTGTCCGTCCACGAGAGCGCCACCTGCGTCGCCGAGGGGGCTGTCGCCGTCAGTCCGCTGGGTGCCGTGGGGGGAGTGTCCCGCGTCGTCGCGTTCGCTTCGACGAACGTCGAGTCACCCTCAGCGTTGACGGCCACCACCCGATAGAAGTACTTGGTGTTTTTGGTCAGCCCGTTGTTCGAGTAGGTGGTCGTGTTGGCAGGCAGAGTAGCCAGATCACTGAATGCACCGGCGGTTCCATCCAGGGCCGCTTCCGCCCGGGAGATTCGAAATGAACTCTCGTTCGGCGAGTTGTCCGTCCAGCTCAGATCGATCTGGCTGGTCGAGACGTCTGTTGCGATCAGATCGCTGGGGGCCGAGGGAATTGCTTGATCCGTTGCCGCCTGCGCGGTGGCTGGTGTCGATTCTGCACCCCCACTGAAGGCAGTGACCCGATAGTGATACGTGGTGTTTGGCGTGAGCTCCGTGTTCCCGAAGGTCGTGGTGTTGGGATCCGTCGTCTCAATCAGGGTGAATGGTCCACTGCTGCTGAGGGCACGATAGATGTAGTAGCCCTCTTCGTTGGTGGCATTGTCGCTCCACGCAAGATTGATTCGGGTGGAAGGATTTGTCGGATCCTTTGTTGCTTGCAGGCCCGATGGGGGGAGGGGAACGGCGAAGGTCGTTGCCCGAACCTCGTCGGAAGCTGGCGACTGCCCCGCTGCATTGGTCGCGAAGACCTGGTAAAAATAGGTGCGTCCGGGTGTAAGATTTACATTCTCGAAGGTTGTCCGGTTGGCACTGAGGGTGTCGAGAACGCTCCAAACGCCCGTACTGCTGGTCCTTCGCTCCAGTCTGTACCCTGTCTCAGTGGCCACGTCATTCCAGGTAAGATTGATCTGTGTCGCCGATTGGACAGTTGCGATCAAGCCCTCCGGGGCGGTCGGAACGGCCTGCGCCTGCGCCAGTTGGTCCAGTGCGAGCGCGGCGGCGACCTCAATCCGGGGACGGACGAGCTGATTTCTCTCATCTCGGATCGGAACCCCGGTCTGACGGAGCCGGAAGATGAGGGTCTCGACGCTCTCTTCGGGGAATTTCTGGCGCAGGATCGCCAGCGCTCCGGCGACTCGTGATGCTGCCAGGGAGGTGCCCCCGAAGCCCGCTTGGGTTCCGCTCGTCTCCTCTCTGTTCGCGATGCCACCTGGCGCCAGCAAGGTCAGCATGCTTGCGCTGTTGGCGCTTGGGGCAACCCGCTCCTTCGATCCCCGTTCCCGACCCATTCCCCCTTGGTCACGATCGAGGAAGTCCCGCCCGGTCCTCTCATCCGCGAGGGTGGCGCTGACACTGATCGCGTTTGAGACACAGGCGGGAGCGCTGAGGGCTTCCCTCCTCGCCCCATCCCCGGCAGCGACCACCGTGGCAATCCCCGCACTCCGCAAGAGATCGATCGCGGCCTTGATCGCCGGCTCGGAATCGTCGCAGTGGCTTGTGTTCGGCCTGCCCCCCAGCCCAAGCGTGACCGCGGCGATCCGGTGCTCCCCCCGCCAGCGATAGACCTGCTCGAGCGCGGCGATGACGTCCGAATCATAGGCCACCAGGCACGAACGGCTCCCCTCGGGACAGGCGCCTGCCTGTTCGAGCCGCGAAAAGACCTGCAGGGAGAGCAGCGATGCTCCCGGGGCCATCCCGTTTCGTCCAGCGGCCAGCCGGGCCACGGCCGTTCCGTGCTCACATCCCATCCCATCGGCCCTGCAAGGACGGCCTGAGTCTGCCTCTAGCGCCATTTCCCGTCCGGCGGGGCAGGTCGAGTGCACGCCGCGACCTGCGTCTTGGGTTGAGAAACAACCCTCTGCCACCACCTTGTCGATCAACGCGGGGTCTCTTCCGTCGACCCCCGTGTCCAAAATCGCGATTGCATACCCTGCACCTGTGTACTCTCGGGCAACGGTCACCTCTTCCCCTTCAGTGAGAAGCGACTGAGGTCCCCTCAAGGGAGAGGTCTTGCGATCCTCCTGAATATCCAGGACATGGGCCGATCCCCGTAATGCCTCCAAGCCGGTTTGATTGATTCGCACTCCAAGGAAAGGGAGGTAGGTGTACCGTTTGATCGAGGTGGGGTCATACCCGACAAGTTCCTCGATCACAGTCTGTTGGACCTCTTGGATGGCTGCCCGCTGGGCCTCGGCTGCCTCCTCTCCCTCCGCTTCCCGCGCGACCTCGAAACCTGCTCGCAGGCGGATCAGAACGGGAACAATCCCTTCCTGAACCACTTTCGCTTGAAGTTCATCAAAGTGGGACGCCACGGCCACACTTCGCGCCATCCCTGCGGCCTCGACCTCCAGCGCACGAACCGCGATTGTTCGGGCTCTCTCTCTCTCCTCGTTGAGGTCTTGTTCCCTAGGCCCTCCCCCATTTTTCTCCGTTCCTTCTACTTTCAGTGGTCGTTCTGCCTGGATCGCAGCCCTTACCGAGCTTTCGATCCAATCCAATTGGCCTCCTGCCCACCAGAATACTCCTCCCAGGAGTCCGACGAAAAGGATTCCGATGAGCTGCCACCAAATTCGAACTGCGGAGTCATTCATTTTTCGCTTTTGATTCATGTCAACCTTCCGGAAATGGGGTTTTTCCTTGACTACAAGGTTTTTTTGAGTGCCTTCGAACACGGGGAGAGTCGAGTTTGTGGTCACACTGTCAACTCAATCCCCATTCTGGTTCCTTGTCTTGCGATCACTGGGGCCGTCTTGCCCCCTCTGTCGGTCTGGATATCAATTGGATCTCAAATGGATTGTGGAGCATGCAATGAAAGAGGGGGCTCGCCTCGCCTCTTCAGGGGTAGCGCTTCGCGATCACGCCGTGCTGCCATTGTTGAACATTCCACTCGGCATAGATGCCAAAAAAGAGAGGTCAGGTTGTCTTCCCCGGTGGGGAGGCCCGATTGATTGAAGAAGAGAGAGGCAGAGAAGGGAAGAGGAGGGGGCCGGAAGGTCTGAACGGCGAGGCCCCTCCCCAAGAAGCTCATCAGGGAGGGGCTTCGCTTTGACGACTTATCACCAGGGCAGCAAATTCCTTCGCACGGGTGGACGTTCCGTGAGAGGCAATGGCCGTTTCCGGGCGCGGGGAAGGATCGTGCGCCGGGGCTCTTTTGTGGATATCTGGGCTCGGGATAGCGAAATTCCGCCCCGGTGAGTGGCAGTGATCAAAAAGTTGTTGAGGGTGGGAGAGTTCCCGACCACCAGAATGTACCAAGTCCCGGGCGTCGGGAAGGGAATGACGCAGAGTTCCGATGAGTCCAAGTTGTTGGAACGACAGTCGAACTGGTCGATTTGAGGCGGCTCCCCCGCTCGCACATAGAGGTCGACATTCCCACTTCCTAGCACTTGAACCCTCAGCTGGTTGCTGCCAACTGGAACCTCGATCGAAAAGAATGCGGGACGTGTTCGATTGACCGATCGACCCGTCGGTCGTCCATTGAGAAGCATCGTCGCATTGACCCTTGGGGCAGCAGCCCGTGCCTCATTTGACGCCAGCGATTCACCGTAAGAATTGAATGCGACGATCCGATACAGATAGGTGGTTCCTCCAACAATCTGCTGGTCATTGTGAAGGGTCAGGTTGGCTCCCACCGTAGCCAGCAGTTGCCACTCGGTGCTTGCCTCGCTTCCTCCAAAGGGAATGATCCGACGCTCAATTCGAAATCCCGTCTCATTGGTGGACGTATCCCTCCACTGCAGTTGGATCTGTATGCTTGACGTCGGGGTCGCGACGAGATCTGTCGGAGCTACCGGGGGGGCCGCCTCTGGGATCGGGGCTGTCGCCTGAACCTCATTCGAAGGAGTCGACTCACCGGTACTGTTGAAGGCGAAGACGCGGAAGCTGTATGTCTCTCCAGGAACGAGCCCGCTGCTTCGGAAACTGGTGATATTCCGATCCACCACTCCAATCTGTGTCCAAGCCCCTCCACTTGCCAGCCGACGCTGGATTCGGAATCCCATTTCGTTGATCGACTGGTCCGTCCAGGTCAGATCGACCTCGACTGGCGAGATCGAGCGGGCTTGGAGGTTGATCGGTCCGGCTGGCAGGGGGACAGACTCCCCCGGAGTCGTCACTGTCACCACATTGGTGGTGGGCGATTCTCCAGCAAAGTTGAAAGCGGAGACGGAGTAGCTGTAGCTCGTGCTTGGAGCTAAGCCTTTGTCCTCGTATGAGTTGATGTTGGGCCCCACTTCAGCCGCCACCGCCCAGATCCCCCTCTCGCCTGTCCGTCGCCGGATCCGGAAGCCAGTCTCTTCCCCCCCCGCTTCCTGCCACTGCAGTTGGAGCTGCGTCGCCGAGATGGCGGTGGCAACGAGACTTCCGGGAGTCTCTGGTCGCTGCGGCAGGTCATTGTTGAGGTTGATCATTGCCTCGTTCGACGCGGGTGAGAGCCCAGCAGTATTGAAGGCCGTCACCGCATAGAAGTGGGGCACTCCTCGTTGCAGTCCTGAATCGACAACCGTGTTGGTGTCAGGGGGGACCGTCCCCAACTCGACCCAGATCCCATCCTTCCCGATTTTGCGCCGAATCCGAAAGGCCCCTTCATTGATCGAATTGTCCGTCCATTGCAGTCGGATCTCGTTGGCGCCGGCCTCGGTGGCGATCAGATTGCTTGGCGTCGCCGGGAGATTCTCGAGAAATCCCAGCCCAACTCGTGCCGTTAGCGTAAACTGGTTGAGCGCACTGCTGAACCCGTAAACCATGATGTGCCAGTCTCCTGCGGCTGGGAAACTGAAGAGGCAGAACTCGCTAGACGTGTTTGAAGTCGAGCGGCAGTTGAAGGCACTCATCTGCGGCTGATCTCCATATCGGACATACAGATCGACATTCCCCGTGCCGGTCGTTTGGACTTGCAGTTGGGTTGCTCCAATCGGCACTTGGATCCGATACTGCAGCTGTCGATTTCGATTGAGGAGCCCCGCCATACTGACCTCACTGGATAGCGGAACAAAGAACTCTCTGGGAGTTTGCACGCTGACCTCGTTCGAATCCGTCGAATTTCCTGCTTGGCTGTAGGAGCGGACCAGGTAGTAGTAGTTGGTGCCGGGGGTGAGATTCTCATCCTCATACCGGATCTCGTTGGGTCCGAGGGCCCTGACAGGTTCCCAGAATCCATCGATTCCGGGGCGTCGGAAGACGAGAAAACCGACTTCGTTCGATGAGCGATCTACCCAACTCAGCTCGACACTGGTCGTCGAAGTGGCTGTCGCCTGCAGCATCGAGGGAGGTGCAGGCCGGTCATCCGAGACTCGCTCGGGAAAGGTCGTCGCTGTGGCCTCATTCGAGAAAGCCGATTCGATCGAGGCGTCAAAAGCAGAGACGGTATAGCTGTAGGCCTGTTCTGCCAACAGCTGTGTATTCTCGAAGGTGGCCTGGTTGGCTGGAACGACTGCGATCTCCGTCCATCCACCTGTCAGCCCAGTGCGACGCCGGATCCGAAAGCCCACTTCAGTCGGTGAGTTGTCTGTCCAACGCAGGTTGATCTGGCTCGGAGAGGTCGCGATGGCACTCAAATTGGTCGGGGGAGGCAAGGCGCCCCCAGGAGTCGTCACGAGGATCTCGTTTGAGAGCCCTGATTCGGTGATCTCATTGAACGCCAGTACGGTGTAGAGAAAACTGCTGCTTGGCGTGACTGTCGTGTCAAGGTAGCTGGTGACGGTCTGCCCCAGCGTCGCAATCGTCGTCCAGAGTGAGTTCGGACTGCTCCGTCGCAGGAGACGAAACCCAGTCTCGGTGGTGGCATTGTCGATCCAAGTAAGGGTCACTTGATTGGCGGAAAGAACTGTTGCTTGCAGATTGGTTGGTCCGGGAAGGGGGACTGCGGGAGTGGTGACGGTTACCTCGTTCGAACCGACAGAATCCCCTGTCGCGTTATAGGCCAGCACCGTATACGAATAGGTTGTTCCCGGCGTCAGACCGGTATTCTGAAAGAGAGTCGTGTTCTGCCCAGGTGTGTCAATGAGCGTCCAGTTGCCCGTTGTTTCCGTGCGGCGGAAAATCTTGAAGCCCGTCTCGTTGATCGAATTGTCAGTCCACGAAAGATTGATTTGGATCGATGAGATGACAACGGCCGCCAAGCTCGTCGGGGCAACGGGGGGGGCTTCCGGCATACTTACCTGGGCGATATTTGAAAAGGAAGACTCCCCACCCGCATTGAAGGCGAAGACTCGATACTCATAGGTCGCCCCTGCCCGCAGCCCGGAGTCCTGGTAGGAGGTGTTGTTCCTGCCGACTGAGGCGATAATGGTCCAGTCCTCTGTCCCCCGTTCCCGTCGTTGGACTCGAAATCCCTCTTCGTTCGTTGCGTTGTCGCGCCAAGTCAGGTTGACCTGGGTCGGCCCTGTCACGGTGGCCGCCAGTGCGCCGGGGCCAGAAGGAACTGGCGGGGGCGGGTCTCCGGCTCCGAGGGCGCGAACGGCTTCGTCAACTCTGATTCGCGGGGTCGTTACACCATTTCTGCCATCCGTAATCATTAACCCGGTGCGGATGAAGGCGTCGAGGATCTCGCCAACCGAGGCGATTGGCGCTTTCTGTCGGGCGATGGCCCAGGCGCCCGCGACGTGCGGAGTCGCCATTGAGGTTCCCGCCCACGTCGCATATCCGCCATTGAGCACCGAGGAGGTAATCCCCTCTCCCGGAGCCAAGAGGTGGAGAAAGGGAGCACTGTTCGAGAAGCTCGAAACTTGGTCCAATTGCGTCGGATAGTCACGGGTGGCGCCGACACTGATCGCGGTCGAGATGCAGGCGGGGGCGGTCATCGAATCGGTGAACCCCCCGTTTCCAGAGGCGGCGATCGAGGCGATCCCGGCCTGACGAAGGAGATCGATTGCGGCTTTCGTTGCGACCTCATCACTGTTGCAGTTGCTGAAGTAACGCAAGCCTCCGAGGCTCATGTTGACTGAGGCAATCTGAAAAGTGGTCCGCAGCGTGTAGACCCGCTCCAGTGCCCGAATCAGATCCGAAGTGAACGCGACGATGCAGGATGGTTGCCCATTGGTACACGATCCTGGATTGTTGTGTTGGGTGAAAACCTGGATGGCGATCAGGTTTGACTCACGTGCAACGCCGGAGAAGGCGGTTCCCTTTCCCGCCGCAATGCCGGCA
>JBMUAP010000047.1:0-11474 GCA_049454155.1 Blastocatellia bacterium | reverse complement strand
TCTGGATGGTTGAGCGGAGGCGCCGCGAAGGTGCCGTGAATGTAGTTGGTGGCAACAGACTTATCGATCAATTGGAAGCGAGGGGCACCGGTCCCCGTTTGGGAAGGGAGAAGGGTGCTCGGGGAGCCCCCCCGTCGACTCAAGCGGCCAAAGCTGGCCGCGACCTTGCGGCGCATCTCATCGGCAGTCAGGCTTCCCACCGTCACCACCAGTAATCGGTCGCCATCGAGCAGCTTGGCGTGATGGGCTCTCAGGTCTGCGACCGTCAGGCGGGCGAGAGAATCGATCGTCCCAACGGGCGCGAATCGGTAGGGGTGCCCTTGATAGAAGAGTTGGCCCGCGAGAAGGGCGACGGCGGACTCAGGGCTGTCCTGCTGTTGTCGAAGACCGCTGACGAGGCGATCCCGAACGAGAGAGATCTCCTTCTCCTCAAGGAGGGGGTGAAGGACCATCTCGGTAAGAATCTCCCACGAGCGATCAAAATTGGATCTGACGCAACGCATCGCCAGGATGCTGAAATCGTACCCCGATGCTGCCTCGACCACCGTCCCCATGCGGGAGAGTTCCCGGTTGATCTGGCTCTTGGGATAGCGGCGCGTCCCCTGCGTGGCCACTTCGAGAAGCAGATTTTCCATCCCGGCGTTCTGCTCGGTCAGCAGTCGCACCCCACCCCGAAAGTAGAGCTGGATGGCGACGACATCATTGCCGCGCACCTCGCGGTGGACCATCTTGACGCCATTCGGCAGCACGTGCTCGCTGGTAGCGTCCGTGGAGGTAGCGGCAGAGGGCGCTGGCGCATTCGTGAGGATTGGCTGCCCAATCGCCTCCACCGGGGCCAGCAGCAACGCGAGACATCCGCTCAAGACGAGGATGGAGACCAGCCACGTTACCCGCAACCGGAGAGGAGGGGATACCTTCGAAAAGTTCTTCAGTTCCATAATCAAGGGGGCTTTCGTGAAGACGAAGTCGGTTACGGCAGTGAGGCACTGGGACGAGTGTCTTTGCGCTTCTCCCTGCCCTTCTTCGTCGGCAGGTCAGGCTCTCGGACGAGCAGATCCGCTTCCCGGAGCCCGATCCGTTGGTGGTCCGTCTCGGAAAGGAGCACCGCGACCACTCTGGGCTTCTTCCAGAGATAGGTTTGGACGTACCGTGCAATGTCGGCCCGGGTGACTCGACGGAGACGTTCGACATACGTCTCATAGTAGTCGAGCCCCGTGCTGGCCCACCAGAAACTGACCGTGTGGGCGTATTCGGAGGGCTTCTCCCGATCGTAGATCTCGTTGACGTCGAGAAGGGTCTTGGCGCTCTCGAGCTCCTCCTCTGTAAAGTAGTCCGCAGTGGTAAAGAGCGAGAGCTGTCGATTGATTGCGGTGATCGCCTCCTTGAGCCGATCCGGGGTTGTCTGCGCCATGAGGGCGATCGGCCCGACATTGCGCTGGGTGTAGTAGCTGAGGGACGCACCCGTCGTCAGCCCGGAATCGATCAGCTCGCGCGAAAACCGCGAGTTGGGCTGGCGCAAAATAAAGGAGAAGACGTCGGCGGCGTAGGTTGCCGCCGGATCCGTGTCGGTCGAGGGACCGTGATAGCCGAATTGAATCGTCGCCGCGTTGACAGGCTGGTGAACGATCGCCACCGCGTCCCGCTCCAAAGGGGGATGGCGGGGAACCGGATCCCGCAGAAAAGGGTCCTCCCCACGTGGCCAATCGCCGAAGATCTCTTCGGCGAGACGAAAGATCTCTGCGGCGTCAACGTCCCCCGCGACCACCACGGCCGCATTGTTGGGGAGATAGTACTTTCGCTGGATCTGGCGCATCATCTCCGGGGTTGCCTTGGCGACCGTCTCCGGGGAGCCTCCGGCGTTCTTTCGCGAAGGATAGCGGTACCACAACCGCGAATCGACTGCTTGCACCAGGTAGTAGAAAGGATTCGATCGGTGCTGGGCCAACTCATCCAGCACCACTTGAATCTCTTGCCGAAGCTCCTCCGCGTCAAAGACCGGGTAGCGGATGGCGTCCCGCATATGCTCCATCGCCTCACGCGTTCCCGCTTTGATCGTCGTCGTATAGTAGTTGACGACCTCTTCGCGAGTCGTCGCGTTGCTGAGCATCCCAAGTTCGGCGAGGCGCTCCTCCTTCCCTGCTTCTCCCGACCGTTCATTCGATTTGAAGAACATATGCTCGTAGAGATGCGAGAGGCCACTGTACTCGGGCGTCTCCGTGTAGGCTCCATTGCGGACGGCGATCTCGACCGTGACCAAGGGAACCGATCGGTTTTCGATGACGATCACATCGAGTCCATTGCTGAGCGTGCGCTTCTCCCAGTGTCGCGCCTTGGCCGCTGGGCGAGCCTGCTGCGCCTCTTGCGTCTGCGGAAAGAGCCAAGCAGCTCCGACCAGAAGGAGCAGCACAGCCCAAAACGCTGACACTGGACGCAGCGAGAGACCCGCCGCCATTCCCCCACGATCTTCCTCGCCTCTCCATCGACGGGTTCGTCTGATCATTTCTTTTGCCCACCATCCTCTTGATCGATGATTGATTGATGATTTGAGTCAAGCTCGTTTGGTTTCACCGGGTGAGGTCGACCTCACTGGGTCGATCGCTGTTCGGGAGCTACCGCCAGAAGGAGAACCACTGTCGTTTCCCACGCTTGCCGAGCAGCGTCGCGAGGTCACATTCGAGCTGATAGGGGATGACCCGGTCCGCGATGAGTGCGGCCGGGTTGGTCTCGACCAAGGCCCGAGCATACTCCTCCCCAGCCCAATCGGCCGCCACCTTCGCCGCCGTCGAGAGGACGGGTCGGCGTCGATCCTGGTGATGCGCGTCCGTCGCCAGAAAATGGGCAGCCCCAGCCTCGACCATTCGACGGGCGGCCGTATACGGCGCCGTCCCAAAACTTTGCGTCAAACTGCCCGCGTCCAATTGGGCCAGGGCCCCTCGTCCCAGGAGATCGTAAAGCAGCGTCGGCTTCTCTTGAATCTGCCGATTGCGCTCCGGATGGGCAATCACCGGTGTGATTCCTGCACTCAAAATCTGAAAGATGGTCCGATCCAGGTTCGGGGGAATTGACTGGAAGGGGAACTCCAACAACATATAAGAAGTCCCATTCAACCGGATGCGCCCCTGCGGCGCGGCTGCCTCCTGGAAAATTTCGTAGCTGTAACGCACCTCTGCACCAGGCAGAACCTGGATGATATCGCCAACGGCTGCTTGCAGGTCAGCGATCTTCCGGAGAATGGCCTCATATTCGTGGCAGGGGTGCACGCCATCGAAGAGGTGGGGCGTCGCGACGATCGCCACGATTCCATCGGCTGCCGCCGCTCGGCACATCGCGATCGACTCATCGAGAGAGACGGCACCGTCATCCGTCTCCGGGAGAATATGGCAGTGAATATCGACCATCCGGTCCAGTCTCATCCGCACTCCTCCCATCTTCTCCTGACGACTGGCGACCTCTCCCTCCGGCTTCTCCTTCCGGCCAGGGCGAATCTTTGACACAAGCCACCTTACCTCCTCGCCAGTCGAGAGAATGAGGCTACTCCCGGCTGGAGCCGGGTCTTCCGAGAATCGATTGACGATACACTTAAAGAACGGGTATTATCTGCTATCCCTTGCCCCCATTCAAGCCTGCTTTCTCGATCCCCTGTGAATACAACTCGACCTGTTCGCCTTATGGGAGAGCGAGACGTATCAAAAAGACCCACCCAAGCGACATATTCTTCTTAAATTCCCATTTTGACTCGCTTCCAGAGGCCCTCGCGTTGCGAAAAGGCGCAGGCTAGGGTATATTTTGGCCTTGTTGGAAGACTTCAGAGACAAAACTGGCACCGGAGCCGATCATATGCCACCTCCATTCTACTTGGGAGTGCCCGATGTGGCAGTAACAGATGGTCTCGACTCCGTCCATGCGCCCAATTGACACCTTTTTCAGGAAAAAGGCCCAATCGGCTGACTCTGGCCCGGAACGTGCATGACATTCTATTTTCATAAGAAGGCTGGAGAGTGTACGTCTTCGGAAGTTTTTCCGGACTGGGGCAGTCCCCCTGATGTCTCCGGGTACAGACAGGGGGAGAGGGTTGCTTGAGAAAAATCCCCCCCAATGAGGTCTCGCAAGGCCCCTTTCTCCGCCTGATGATGGCTCGATCCCCGGATTGACCGATTGGCGAGGCACGGGTTGAGCGTCAACAAGAGAGAAAGAAGAGACTTCGCCACGAGAATGTAGTCTGTCGATCGAGCCGGATGTCGGCCCGAACCAAGACCGCGCCAGATCGACCGAAACGATCAGTTCCATTGACCGGATCCATCGAGACCGGTAACCATACTTCCTGAGGAGAGCCATGCATAAACCGATCAAGTATGTCGAGAAGGGGTTGTCGGCGGTGGCTGGCGTGACGTTTGACGCCATTCAGTTCTTCAACCAGTACAAACCCAATCCATCCTTCACCCCGAAATGGTCCGAGAAGCCACTCCTCAAGTCGTGGCAGAAGACCAAGCCAACGCTCGGATGGCCTCGGGTGACCGACAGCCTCTGTCCCGCGTGTGTCAAAGAGGCACGCAAGCGGATCATCGAGGACGGGGAGAACCCATTCCAGGTCATCCAGGAGAGGCCGGGGGAGATCAAGGCGACGATCATCGAGCGCAACAACGAGATCTGGATGGTCAAGGACTGCCCTATTCACGGCCACTTCGAA
Organism: Blastocatellia bacterium; assembly: GCA_049454155.1. GTDB lineage: Bacteria > Acidobacteriota > Blastocatellia > RBC074 > RBC074 > CAIOZW01. The sequence continues at coordinate 6,787 of JBMUAP010000047.1, read as the reverse complement.
GATATGATGGCTGTCGACGCGAAGTTCCTCGAGCACATCGAGGCGGTCTACCCCGGGCGCGATATCGATGCCCACAACGACGCCAAGGTCCACCGTCACGGATCCTCGACGATCAAGCACGGCCGCGGCTCGGTCTTGACGATCGACCTGACCAACCGCTGCAACATGATGTGCGACCCCTGCTTCATGGATGCCAACCAGGTAGGATTTGTCCACGAATTGAGCTGGGAGGACATCCAGGAGATTCTCGACAACGCCATCCAGGTCAAGCCGCGACGTCAGATGTCCGTGCAGTTCTCCGGCGGTGAGCCGACCCTTTCTCCCTACTTCATCGACGCCGTCAAGTATGCGCGGAAAGTCGGCTACAATTCCGTCCAGGCAGCCACCAACGGCATCGAGTTCGCCAAGTCCAAGGAGTTCTGTCAGAAGGCGGCAGAGGCGGGGCTTCGCTATGTCTATCTCCAGTTCGATGGGATTGGGAATGCGGCCAACAGCCATCGCCAAGTCGGGAACCTCTTCGACGTGAAGTTGAAGGCGATCGACAATCTCCACGCCGCCGGTGTCGAGATCGTGCTGGTCACGACCCTCGTCAATACCGTCAACAACGACGAGGTCGGTCCGGTGATCCGCTTTGCCCTCGACAATCCAAAGAAGATCTCCTTCATCTCCTTCCAGCCCGTCTCCTTCACCGGGCGTGACGAGGACATTACGGATGACCGGCGCTTGCGGCAGCGCTACACGCTTTCGCACATGGCACACGACGTCCGCAAGTCGATCGGCATCACGGATCCCCACCGGGACTGGTTCCCGATCTCGTTGATGAGCGCCTTTGCGGACTTCGCGGATCTGGTGCACGGACCGGAAGCCGATTGGGGGCAGATGAGCTGTGGATGCCATCCGAACTGTGGAGTCGGAACTGCCATCATGATCGACAAGGAGACCAAGGAGATGGCTCCCGTTCCGGAGTTCATCAACATTCCGAATTTGGTCAAGGACATGCAGAAGATCACCGACGCCGCGCGTGGCAAGGTCTTCTCCAACGTCATGATCGGTTTGGCGCTCCTCAAGCACTACAATGCGTTCAAGGCGCCCTCACAGTTCAAGCTCTCGGACCTGCTCAAGAAGTTCGACAAGACCTTTGGCCTCTCCGGCAAAGAGTACGGGAAGGTCTCGCCCGATCGGACAATCGACGATGTCATGAAGCGGCGCCAAGATCGCTGGAACTTCCTCTTCGTCGCCGGAATGTGGTTCCAGGACCTCTTCAACTATGACTTCCGCCGCACCGAAATGTGCATCATCCCCTACGGAACCCAGGAAGGGGAGATCAGCTTCTGTGCCTACAACACGGGGATTGGCTGGCGCAACATCATCGAGAATATGCACCAGAACGCCACTGTCGCCAAGTGGTATCAGGAGCACGGGCGCCACGAGATCTTTGCCAACAACCATAGCGTAGCGCTTTCGGACGCAGCTCACCAACTGGCGGTCAACACGGTAGACGCATCGCGCGGCCGTGAGAAGAGCGTCCTTCCCCAGACCGCCAAGGAAGAGCAACAGATGATGCGCAAGCTCTACATGCAGTCGGTCCTCAATCAGGCCAATGCCGCTCCCAAGCTGGTCCAGCTGGGCGGCAAGAACGACAAGAAGGACGAGGGCACCGGCGCAGTCACGACCCGACAGAACTAGTTGCTGCCGCGTGAGGTGGTGTTGCTCTGAGGACTGGTGAATCGCAATTCACCAGTCCTCTTCTTCTTTGGTAATTACTCACCGCAAAGAAGGTCGGGAAGTGGGCCGGGCCGACAAGCAATCAACGCCAGAACTGAAGAGGTGATTGCACCACCGAGGCAAAGAGATGTCACCGAGAAGAAAAAGAAAATAGGATACCTTGAAGTTCGTCAATGCAGGGAGTAGTGAGCGACCTTCTTCTCAGTGAACTCTGTGGCTCTGTGGTGCAATCATCTCTTCCTCACCGTGAGTAGTTACCTTCTTTGAGGGGCCACCGGCAGCCAAGAGAGACATTCGTGCCGGGAGGGACAGGGAACCATCTCTGCCTTTCCTCTTCATCATCTTCTAAGAAAAGCGCCGCTGGAAAGAGGTCTTCTCTCCAGCGGCGCCAAGGTTTTCACCCAAGATTCCAACCCGATCACGGGTCTGCGAGCGGGCAGAAGATTCCCGTTGTGGCGGTGATATTGTTGATCCACTCCAGATAGACCGCTAGTTGATCGAGGGTTCTTGGCGCGGCGGTGGCAAACTCTGTCCGCGCTTGGTTCAAGAGATCGATGACGCGCGGGTTCCCCGGGATTCGAACCATATTGTTCGGACCATTGTAGAAACAGGTGGCCCGATTGTAGATCGAGAGGGGATAGTTGAAAGTATTGAGTTGCGCCGCGACGTATTGGGCATTGAGGCGCTGCGCTGGCGTATCCATCGCGAGGAGGGCATCGACCACCTCGGCATCGTTGAGCGCCCCTCGATTGGCCGTCAAGAGAAAGATTCGACCGACGCCGCCGATCCGGGTATAGACCTGCTGGCGGAGCACATCAAAGAGGAACCAAGTGTCGATGCTATAGAAACAGGCTGGTGTACAGCCATTGTTGACGGTCGGGGGGGTGGGGAGGGCATCGAGAAAGAGATTGTCCTCCGTGACACGCCCTTGGGTCAGAGGGATGAGAATGGTGTTGAGGCCGCTCGCGGTATTGCCATTCCCGGGCAGAATCCCCGTATCGACATAGTTGGGGAGGTTGGTCTGAATCACCCGGTAGTCACCCGCCGGGAGTTGGGGAAAACTGAACTCCCCATCCTGGTTGGTGACGGTTGGAACCTGCCCCCCACCGGGGTTGACCAGGGTGACGGTCACGCCGGGAAGCCCTACCTCTCCCGCATCGACCTGCCCATTGCCATTCCGGTCATGGATGACCCGGCCGCCAATTCGCCCTGCCACCGGAGCCGCAAAGGGGATGAAGCCAACCGCGTCGATTTCGGCTTCGTCGCTCTGCGCCAGAGTTCCAGGAACTCGCCCATTGGCGTCGGGAACGTAGAACTTGGCGTCCCGGGTCCGATTGGCATAGACGGCGACGTACTTGACCGGGGTTTGGAACTCCCACTGCGAAGAGAAGTCTTCCCCTTCCTGGGGGGAGGGAGAGGTGCCGGCCGGTTGAGGAGTGAACGGACTGACACCGTTGAAATCCTTGTACCCATCCTCGATCAAATATTTGAGCGTCGCCTGTGTCCACTTGTTGTTCGGGGCGACACCGGTTCCCCCAATGCCAAAGTAGTTGGGGGTGCGTCCGGCAATTTCGGCCTCGGCGATGTCATTGGTGCCCCAGACGGTGAACTCACAGGCTTCGAGGACAACGTTGCCAATGCCACCGGGTGGCGGGTTGGCGCCGTTGGGGCCATAGCCTGGGATCTCTGGGTCGAAGACGTGGTCGATCGAGGTGAAGACGGTCACCTCTCTTGTCTGCGTCTGATCGGTCGCCGAACCTGTCCGCCAAACATACGGATAGGTTCCGATGTGGACAAAGCGGAATCCAGGATTGCGCAGCATTCCCCCAATCAGGACTTGGTTGAGTGGATTGAGACTGTCCCGATCCCCCACCTCATTGGCGGACTGAGTCAGACTGAAGGCGTTCAAGTTCTCGAAATCATATCGATCACTGAAGCCATTTCCCGAGTCCCCGGCCAGCGATCCGACATTGATGACATTCGAGGGCGTATAGTAGGCCAGCTCGGCCAATGAGTAGTTGCCATCTGCGACTCCAGGCTTGGTGGGAATGGTGAATCTCCCGGCCGGACTGTCGTAGGTGATATCCTGCACCAACTGCCCGTGGGTCGTGGACGTCCACCACCATCCGGCTACACTTGCGCCTGCGACGAGAAGCAACAGGCTGATCAGCAATCTGGGTTTCAATCCAACCTCCTCGGATTGTGAAATAAGTAAAGAATGGCGACGGTATCGCTTCAGCGGTCGATCCTTCCCGCTTGGCAATGCGCACGTCGGGCGACAGAGAGCCATCTCTCCTCAAACAATGGCATCAAGTGTCCTCGACACTCGACGAGAAGGGAGTCGATCGACAGCAGAGAAGGTTGACGCCCAGACACTGAGAGGGGGTCGGACTGATCGCTCTCGAGCCTTTCGTGCCTTCCAGGCAGACCTCCTGAGTGTCAGGATCGATCAGCGGACTTGGGCAGTGCACGAGGCACTGCATTGAGAAATGGGGGTCAGGCACATTGGCACCCCCCTTCTTCTTGAGGGGGCCTCATGGGGAGTGTTCATCTGGCATTTCATTGCGAACAAACAGAATTACCCCACTCCAGAAAGGGAGGAGAGTCTTGATTGTTCCCCGACATACGTGGGCACCAGAACAGTCAGCAGGGGATCTGCCAGTCGGGAGAGGAGACACTCTTGGGATTGTGCGTGAGAACCAAGATGTCAGGACCGATCCAGACAGATCCAGAAATGGACAGTTTCACCAGTGAGAAGATCAACAGCACATCAACCAATGGACGACAAGCATAGAGTGCAAGCAGAGGGCTAATTTGAGAGCCCCGACGTTGGTTCGAAGTTGGTCCCGGTCTCTGCGGAAGCGTGGGGGTGAGGCGCAGCGACCAAGTCCACCATCGGACGAACGGGAGTATACAACTCTCCCCTCTCCACTTCAACCAAATTTTACCTCTCGACCGTCGAGAGAGCGCACCTGATCGGAAGAAGCGGTGTTGAGGCCTGTTAATGTCAATCCATTGGCCATCGTTTTCATCATCCTGAGGATTGAGTGGCGTGTCAACTTGTCAAATTGGCGGCCCTGCTGGACGGGTCTGGTGGCCTGATCAGGAAGAATCGAGACGAGGCAGAGCCTTGACTTGTTTTGCTTTGCCGGAGACGTTTAAGATGTTTTGCTTGCTAGCCATAGAAAGTTCAGCAGGATTGGCTCTCTGACCACCGGTCTTCCGAAGACACGCGAAGTGGATCAATGCCTGGGGCTGTTGGTCCTGGGGCTGTTGGTCCTGGGGCTTTTGGTGAGGATAAAAATGGGAGCAGAGCGAGAGCGATGACAGGAATCGTTGAAACATCTGCCCTGCCAGGAACGTACAAGTTCGTTGTTTGTCGAGCAATCTGAGAGCCGCCGGGACCGTCGGCGCAACGGGCAGGCCTGAACAGAGAGACGAGCTACCACGGGAGAGACTCAACCAGAAGGGCGCTTCACAGGAGGGAGCAGAACGCATGGCGTTTTCTCGGAAGAAGAAACTATTGATCGGGAGCATCGTGCTCCTCGGAGTGATTGCCATCGGAGTGGCCAGCTTTTTGTCGCGGAGGCAGGACCTGCCGGAGGTGCAAGTCACTAAAGTCGTCCGGCGGCCGCTCCTGGAGTCGCGAGTCACCGCCAACGGTGAGGTTCGACCGGTCCAGTTCATCAACCTGACAGCGGAAGTGTCCGGGCGAGTGACCGACGTCTTCGTTAAGGAGGGGGACCAGATCGAGAAGGGGAAGCCCTTGTTGCGGGTCGATCCGACCCAGCTGGCCTCTTCGACGGCCGCACAGGAGGCAGCCCTCCGCGCGACACAGGCGGATCTGCTCAACCAATCGGCGGTGGTCAGCGCCGCGGAGAATGCCATCAACACGGCGCGGGCGGGACTGACCAGTGCCCAGGCGGACTTTGAGCGGGCCCGTGCCGAGCGTAGCAACGCTGAGATCGAACTCAAGCGGAGCGCAGACCTGCTGGAAGCCGGGATCACGGCCCGGTCGAGCTATGATACAGCCAAACTGCGCTTCGATTCGACCACGGCATCGCTCAATGCGGCGAAGGCTCGCGCCGAGCAGGCTGAAGTGCAGGTGCGGGACGCCGAGATTCGCGTCAAGCAGACACAAGCGCTCCTTGGTGCCTCCCAGGCGCGCGTTGCCCAGCAGCAGGCCAACCTCGAGCAGCAGTCCGATCTGCTCCGACGAACCACCCAGTTCGCTTCGATCAACGGAGTGGTTGTCGGGCCGATCGTGCAGGTCGGCACCTTTGCGGTTGCCAACTTCCAGTCGACTCCGCTGCTGATCATTGCCGACATGTCTGTGATCAACGTTGAGGTCAGGGTGGATGAGACCGACATCGCCAATGTCGCGGTGGGACAGAAGGTTCGGGTCAAGGTCGATGCCCTCGGGGAGCAAGAGATTGAGGGGGAGGTGGTCGAGAAGGCGGCCTCCGCGGTGACCCGGACGGGGCAAACGATCGCGCAGACGACGGTCGCCGGCTCGCAGGAGGCCAAGGACTTCAAGGTGGTCGTGCGGCTGATCAACCTCAACGAGGAGGTGCGAGGGCGGCTCCGACCGGGCATGTCCGCGACGGCGGTCATCACTACCGATCGCCGCGAGCAGGTCATCTCGGTTCCGCTCCAGGCTCTCGTCGAACGAGAGAGTGAACCGACGAAAGGGGCTCAACCAGCGGCAGAGAAAGCGCCGGAAGGGCGTCGCGACCGAAAGACGACCAAGGGAATCTTCACGGTCGTGGACAACAAAGCGATCTTCACTCCGGTCGAGACCGGGATCACCGGAGAGAACGACATCGAGATTCTGCGCGGCTTGAACGAAGGGAAGGAGATCATCATCGGCCCTTATCGTCAACTTCGTACTCTGAAGACCGACCAGGTCATCAAGCGGGAAGAGAAGGCCAAGGCGCCAGCAGGCGGCGCGGAGAAGAGCTGATCGAATGGCTCGGCGCCCTTCGGGGAGAGCGTTCGGGAGGGGCCAGTTGGTCTCGTCGAGTGGTCTCACCCCGGGATGTCGGCCAAGTCAAACGAGAGA
>JBMUAP010000046.1:0-11561 GCA_049454155.1 Blastocatellia bacterium | reverse complement strand
TTCTCCGGCAGCCGCAGGCTGAGGGTCCTCCATCCTGGGGCATGCGCTGCGGCCACCCGCCAAGGTCCATCGATCCTCCCCTCGACCGACGCTTTTGCCCCGGTCGGAGCGGTGGGAGTCGTCCCACTCGGGGTAGCCGGTCGGGCAGGGGCTGCCGGCCGGGGCGGCTCTTCCCCCATCACCCGGTAGGCGAGATTGCTCGCCCAAGGGTACGAAATCACCGTCGCCGAAAGGACCACCAGGAAGAGTGGCCCCAACGACCAGAAGCCGATGACGTTGTGCCAATTGAAGTCCCGCGCCTTCGCTGGCAGCCCCCGCTGAAACCAGAGGATCGACTTGAACCGGGACCAGGTCTTCTGTGACGGAAACCAGAGGTAGAACCCACTGACGATGACAAAGAGAAAGGCCAGATTGCACGCCCCCGTAATCGCCTTGCCGGTCGCCCGTCCCGCGCCTTCCGTTCCCAACCAGCGATGCCAGTTGGTCACGAAGCGGAAGAAGCGGCGGACGGCGGGTGCGCCCTCTCCCAGCACCGCCCCCGTGTAGGGATCGACCTGCAGCGTTCGCCCATCGTCCATTGCAATCGCCGCGGGTAACGTGCGGTCCGCCCTCGCCAGAAACGTCACGGGTCGCCCGGGCTCCACCTGCTTCACCCGTCGTAAGACCTCTTCTGGTGAAAGGGGGACGGCTCCTTCCCTGGGCACAACCTGGTAGGGCCGTGTATCAGCCCAGGCGATCATCTGCTTCTCATAAGTCAGCAAGACCCCGGTCAGAGACATGAGCAGGATCACCAATCCGGCCGCGATCCCAAATCCCAGATGGCACCAAAAGAGCACTTTCCGAAACGACTTTCCCATTTGAGATTCTCCCTTCCACACCTCTCGCTTCAGGCGAACCAACCGATCGCAGAGCGCATCGTCCTCTTCCTTCGAACCAACGACCCAATCGACCGGATCCGACGGGCTCGATCGGGCCACCTTCCCGACCTATTGGAGAAGGTTGGTATTCCAGCCAAGTGGGATCGGGGGATTTCGTCCATCGCTCAGGACTCCGGATCTTCTGCCCTCTGGTTGATCGACATTCGATCTTTCCTTGGTGGGGACTGCGTTCTCCTTGCTGGTGGAGCCGACTCCACGGCCTCTTCGTTGATAGGTTGAATGCTGATCACCAAGCCGGTTGCCGCCAAATTTTGGATTATAACAAACCACCATGGATTTGACCGCATGGATTGTCCGGGTCATGCGGGCGCGGGCGGGAGGAACAGCTTGGGAGAGAGAACTGACTATCTGCCAGCCGACCAGCGAATGGCCTGCGTAACGAGCTGGTGGTAGCGCGGATGGCGATAGGCTTGGCGATCGTGGCCCAGTTGAATGTAGACGACGCGTGACGTCTGGTGTGGGCCGATCCAGGCCACCGGCCCATCGCTGGTTGGATCGTCACTGCGCAACAATACCTTGACGCGCGGGGAGATCCAGAGATTTTTGTAGGTCTCATCAACGATCTCGAAGGTACCGATCCCCCGGGTCACCTCGTGCTCCATCTTCACCTCGATCTTCTGTCGACGGTCATGGAGATAGCTCGATTGCCGACCATCGACCGGCTCGAAGAGATAGCGTCCGCCGATCACCTCCTCGACCCACCACTTCCAATCGACGTTGGCACAGACGGCGTGGTGCAGCGCGACCACCCCCTTGCCGCTCTCGACGAAATCGCGCAGATTTTGCTGGCGTTGTTCGTCGAGCGAGCGGACCATGTCGTAAAGCACCACTACATCGTAACGCTGGCGAATATCCCCCGTGAAGGCTGCCGGATGCGGGTCGACCGTCACCCGGAGCTCCGGTCGATGAAAGAGGGAATAGAATTCCAGATCGTGCAGGTGTCCGCCGGTGACCAGGAGGGCCCGAATCGGGGTGGGCCCTTTTTTTGCGCCATCCTCTTCTCCATTCGCCACCCGTGTCGCGACGACAGCCGTGAGCAGAATCAGCAGAGTCAGTGCGGTAATCGTCCTCCATCCCTTCATCCATCTCATTCTTCTTCCCTCCCTGTGACCAGTTGGAAAAAACATCCGTACCCCCGTCTCGCCACCTCTCCATTTATCGGGCCGGCGTGTGGCCTGTTGCACTCACCGGATTCTATCCCACAAGCGCCTTTCTTGCCGTCCGGCGAACGATTCACCCAGCCAATCATGCCTCCTTCCCAGCGTCCAACGGACGCGTCTCGCTGGGTCAAAGAGTGGCGGGCTTGGCCGGGAGAGGGCGGAGGAGAACGACACCAGCGGGAGGGGAGTGGCGGAGAAATTGGGAAAGGTCTTCTTCGACAACTTGGCGGCGGCGGCGGGAGGCGTGACGCAGGCGAACCTGCCCCTCGACGCGAAAGAGGAGCCCAGCATGGAAAGCGTCGATCCCCTGGCGGCTGGTCAGAAAATAGATGACATCCCCATCCTCGACCTGCGGCAACAGACGGGGAAGCCTCGACCGAGGAAGATAACGGAGCCTGACGACACGAGGGGGCAGCCCCTCGATGACGGAGAGCGTGCGGGGTACTTGGACGGACTCGGTGAGCGGAATCAATTCACGGAAAAGCCCTTGCGTCCAATTGGCACGATGCCAATCCGTCAGATAGTGATGCCGGGCCCTGAAATCGACGACGCCATCCTGGTACCGGATCGCACGGAGGGTCTCGACAAACTGCTGCGGGTGCGCGGAGAGACCGAGGGCGAGAACGGTTTCAAGGAAGGTGACGCAATCGAACCCATCGGTGCGGGTGACCATCACCTCTGGTTGATCGATCGAACCGCGGAGAGGTGAGACTTGGTAAGGGGCGCCCAGCAACTCCCGGGAGGCCCGCTCCAACCGGACCCGCAGCGGTGAGACTCCATCAAGATCCGCCAGTATGCTGGCGATGCGCTGATGGTCAACCCCAGACAAAGTGGCGGTGGCCGGCTCGACAAATCGCGGACGGCTCCCCTGCCCCGCCACCGGCACCACCGAAAGGAAGATGGCGCCGCAGAGCGCGGAGGCGGCGAACGTCGCTGCCGTCATGACCCACCCATGAAGCTTTGCGCTTCGGCTCTTCACCAGACCGGTTCCTCTCTTTTCCTCCGCTGGGATCACCACCCAACGACCTTCCGGGATTCTTGTGCGCACCCCACTGACGCCGCCAAGAGGGAGACTACCATAGAGTCATCGTAACTACTCACGGCATCGTGGTGCTATCATCTCTTCCGTTCTGACGTTGATCGCTGGTTGGCCCGGCCCACTTCCCAATCTTCCCTTTCGTAAGTAATTACAATCTTTCAATCGAGTCTCACCTGCTCAAGAGAAAGACCCAACGAGCAATAATGCAAGGGGGTGCGAGGGAAGGTGTGTTGCCGCATCAACCGGTCGTTCGATTGCTTGCCTTTTCCAGGGGACTGGTCTGCCCAAAGATGCGGAGTGGGGACTCCCCCTCGCGGTGACGGGGGAGGAGAGCGAACTGACGGCTCGGTTCTCTTTGCCGAAGCGGCAAAACGGCGTACCATAGCCGGGCTTCAAGGAAAGGGAGGATCGACCGATGGAAAGAGAAAGGATGTGGTCTGGTTCGTGGGAGCGGCGATGGTTTGGCGGAGCGGTCTTGCTCCTCCTCGCCCTCCACGGGCCGGGGAAAGCTTGGGAGGGAGACAGGATTGCCCGCGTTGATGCCCTGGTGGAAAAGGAACGGGCGCGGCAACAGATCCCAGGGCTCGCCGTGGCCATTCTTCAGGACGGAGAGGTCGTCCACGCACGTGGCTACGGCTTGGCCAACCTTGAGCACGCAGTATCTGTCCATCGTGGGACCGTCTTTCAATCCGGCTCGGTGGGAAAGCAGTTTACCGCGGCGGCGGTCATGCTGCTGGTCGAGGATGGCAAGGTCAAGCTCGACGATCCGATTCGCCGCCATCTTCCCGAAGTACCCAGCACTTGGGAGAGGATCACCATCCGACATCTCCTGACCCACACGTCGGGAACGACCGACTATCCTGCGAACTTCGACTTTCGCCGTGACTACACCGAGGCGGAGTTGCTCGCGCAGGCCGCCGCTCTCCCCCTCGCCTTCGAGCCAGGATCCGAGTGGCGCTACAGCAACCTCGGCTATGTGCTGCTCGGCATCATGATTGGCCGGGTCAGCGGGGGCTTCTATGGGGAGTTTCTTCGCACGCGCCTCTTCGAGCCACTCGGGATGAAGACAGCCCGCATCATCAGCGAGGCCGCGATCGTTCCGCATCGATCGTCGGGATACCGCTTGGTCGGCGGCCAGTGGCAACACCAGGCATGGGTCGCTCCCACCCTCAACACGACGGCGGACGGAAGTCTCTATCTGACCCTCGACGACATGGTCCAATGGGAGCGGGCGCTTCTCAAAGGAACCCTCCTGCGACCGGAGAGTCTGGCGCAAACCTGGACGCCGGTTCTGCTCAACAATGGGAAGCGGCACCCCTACGGATTTGGCTGGCGGGTCCTCGACCTGCCCAACGGGCGGCGGCGCGTGCAGCACGGTGGATCCTGGCAAGGCTTCAAGTCAGCCATCGTGCGGTTTGTCGAAGAGAAAGTGACCGTCATCCTCTTCGCCAACCTCGCCCAGGTCAATCCAGAGCAGTTGGCGTTGAAGATTGCGGGGCAGTTCGACCCCCGGCTGATCCCCAAGGAGACGGGGCAATAAGCACCGGCCACGATACAGAGGAGGCCTGCCAGTTGGCACACGCATGACTTACCCGACAATTGTCACCATCCGCTTCGAGCTCCAACCAGAAGAGTATGCCGCGGCACTGGAGCAGTTCCATCAGCTGCGCACGCCACTCCCTGTCGAGCGGATCGTCGGGTGGTTGGTGGTGGTGGGGAGCAGCCTCTGGTTCTTTCTCGCCTCGTTGCCCCCCCTGGCGATTGTCGGACTTTTCACTGGACTGTTGCTCCTCTACGCTGGTCCTCCGCTCCGGCGATTGCTTCGCTTGGCCCACTGGCGGGGCAGATGGCGAAAAGAGCCATTCCTGCAGGTCGAGAATGTCGTCACCTTCGCGGAGGCGAAGATCCACTACGAGGTGGGTCGAGTGGAATCCCATCTCGAATGGAAGTATTATCGCTATTTTCTGGAGACGCCGAACGCGTTCCTCCTGGTCACTTCCGGCCTGGCGGTCAGCGTCTTCCCGAAGCGGGCCTTCGCGAGCGAAGAGGAATGGCAAGCGCTCCGTCGAATGGCTGTCACCAATCTGATCCCCTTCGAGAGAAGAGACGACCGAGTATCCCGCGTATGACACTCCAGGAACAGACCGCCTACTTGACCAAGGGAACCGTCGATGTCATTCCCCAGGAAGAACTGACCCGAAAACTGGAACGCGCCCAGGCGTCAGGCCAGCCGCTGCGTATCAAGGCGGGCTTCGACCCAACGGCACCGGATCTGCATCTGGGCCATACCGTGCTGATCCGGAAGATGCGCCACTTTCAGCAACTGGGCCACGAAGTGATCTTCCTGATCGGGGACTTCACCGCCTTGATCGGGGATCCAACGGGCCGCAACTCGACCCGTCCCCCCTTGACCCGGGAACAGATCGACGCCAACGCCGAGACCTACAAGGAGCAGATCTTCAAGCTGCTCGATCCCGATCGGACACGGGTCGACTTCAACGCCCGTTGGATGAACCGCTTCACTCCTGAGGAGTTTATCCGGCTCACCGCCAAGGTGACCCTCGCCCAGATGATGGAGCGCGACGACTTCACCAAACGGTTTCAAGGCGGAATCCCAATCAGCGTCCACGAGCTGCTCTACCCGCTCGTCCAGGGCTATGATTCTGTCGCCCTCCGCGCCGATGTCGAACTCGGCGGCACCGATCAAAAGTTCAACCTGCTCATGGCGCGTGAGATCCAGCGGGCTTACGGGATCGAACCGCAGGTGATCATGACCACACCTCTCCTCGAAGGGCTCGACGGAACGCAGAAGATGTCGAAGAGCCTGCAGAACTATGTCGGAATCACCGAGTCGCCCGGGGAGATCTACGGGAAGGTCATGTCGATCTCGGATACGCTGATGTGGCGGTACTACGAACTGCTCACCGACGAGACCCCGGCAAGCCTTGCCAATCTGCGAAGTGGAGTGGAGACGGGAACGCACCACCCGCGGGATCTCAAATCGGCTCTCGCCAAGCGGATCGTCGCCGACTTTCATTCCGTCGGGGCCGCGGACGAGGCGGAAGCCGAGTTCGTGCGCCGCTTCCGCGAGCACCAAGCCCCAACGGAGATCGAGGCAGTCACCGTTCCGGTGAGCGGACCACAGGTTCGCGTGGTCGATCTGCTGGTCGCGACGGGGCTCGCCTCATCGAAGGCGGAGGCACGACGCCTCATCAGCCAGGGTGGCGTGAGAATCGACGGGGAGCGCGTCGGGGATCCGACCGCCGAGATCCCGACTCACGGGGCTCCGACCCATCAACTGCAGGTCGGGAAGCTCCACTTTGTCCGCGCGACGCTCCAACTCCCCTGAGTCCCCTTCCTCCACTGTTAGCTCGATACGACAAGGCGCCAGGAGAAGAACTTCTTCCCTGGCGCCTTGATGTTGTCGCAGCTGGTAATGCCCTGCCCCTTACCAGAGCAGCTTCAACGCGAACTGAAGCTGCCGCGGGGTGTTGGCCTGCGACGTGATCACCCCGAAGGTGGTCGAAGTGACGCTGGTGTTCGGATTCCCGAAGCGGGGAGTGTTGAAGGCATTGAGCGCTTCGATCCGGAATTGGACCCGCAACTTCTCTAAAGGTTGAAACTCCTTGAAAAGGGAGAGGTCAAAGTTGCGCACGCCGTCGTTTCGGACATCGGGAAGTGTCGCACTGACGTTCCCAAACGTGAACGGCGCCGGCTGACTGAAGACACTGGTGTCGAAGTAGCGGTTGAGCCGCTCGTGCACCGGGCCACTCAGTTTGGCGCTGCGCCCGTTGTTGTTGGGCCGGGTCAGGGGATTGAAGAGCCCCGCTGTGTTGTTGGCAGAGATGCTCAAGGGAGTCCCAGACTGGAAGGTGGTAATGCCATTGAACTGCCACCCGCCGATGATCCCATTGACGAACCGCGAGGAGGTCGCCCCAAAACGTCGCCCACGACCAAAGGGCAGTTCCAGCAGATAGCTGACGACAAAGCGGTGTGCGATGTCGATGTTCGACAAGGCACGGCTCTGCCGGATGTTGTAGCTGTCCTGGTGGTTGAGCCCTTCATCGATATTCTTCGCCCAAGCGTAGTTTCCGTCGATCTGGATTCCCTTACCAAGACGCTTACCGAAGGTCACTTGCAGCGCATGGTAGTTCGAGGAGTTGCCACTCGAGTAGAGTGGGACAATGCTCGTGAATTGTGGGAAGGGGCGCAGGAGCTGCCGTCTCGCAATCCGGGGAAAGGCAAAGAAACCTCCTGTCCCCTTCCCGAAGAAAGGATTGTCGACCTGCTGATTGAGCGCTGAGCCCAACGAAAGATACTGTGGATCGAGCTGGTTAAGGTCGAGTCCCCCTTCCCCATTCCGCGAAAGCTGCAATCCACGCGTGCCGACGTAGGCCACTTCGAGCGAAATCTGTCCGGGCAGTTGCCGCTGCAGGTTGAGATTCCACTGCTGGCTCCAGGGAGTCACCGTATCTTGAAGAACCGATTGTAAATTGGCACCTGCTTGGGTCAGAAGTCCATCGGCCGATCCCGGTAACGCCCGGAAACCAAGTGGGTAGGGGTCACGCAGCAGATTGGCCGGGGTAATTCCGTCGGTCGTTGAGATCCAAGGGTACTCGGTGCGGAAACCAAACGGACCGACCGTTCCTTGTGCTGCCTGGTTCGACGGTCCAAAGATGTGGGAGTAGCCCGCCCGCAGCACGGTCTTCTCGTTGATCTGATACGCCAGCCCGAGCCGTGGCGCCCAGTTATTGAGGTCTTTGGTGTACTGATGGCGTGGGTTGCCATCAACCCCGACAAAGACGACCCCACCGCGCAAGTTGGGGAAGCCGGCCACCTGTCCCGCCAATGGCGAAACGGCATTGGGATCGAAGTAGTTCATGCGGTCATAGCGCTCTGTACGTGGGGAGTCGTAATCGTACCGCACCCCCAGATTGAGCGTCAGCCGGTTGCTCACGCGCCAATCATCCTGCAGGTAGCCCGCATAGTAGAAACTCTGCGCCGCCACATTCTTCCACCCTTGAATGAGGACGTTCCCCGTCGTTCCCGTCCCCAACAGGAAGGAGGCGAACCCGAGACCAGCGGCATTACTCGCCGCGTTCGGATTGGGGCCTTGCGTAAATCCAGCATTGAAGTTGAAGGTCCCCGCGTTGCGTGCCTCCCAGACATTGACGCGGATCATGCGAACCTCCCCGCCAATCTTCAGGTTGTGGTTCCCCTTGGTCTTGGTGATCGTCGTGATGAAGGGGTAGCTCATGAAGGCGTTGTAACGATGATCGTTCCCGCCAAGGTTCGTCATCCCCGAGACACCAAAAGCTGGAAACATCTCGCGATCGACGACACTGTCGATGGTGGAGGGCAGTCCCAGACTCGACGGCTTGAAGCCGAGTCCCTGGTTCGAGAAGACGTAGAGCGTCCGCGAGAATCCCAGGCGTGCCGTCAGGACCGTCGAGGACGAGAGGGTGTTGGTATACTCGGCGACGATATTGCGCGCTCGGTTCTCTTGGATGATGCGCCCTTCCGCGGTCGTTAAATCATCCGGGAAGGCTTGCAATGGCACATCCTCCGTATACCGGTGGGAGTAGCGTGCAAAGAAAGTCTGCCGATCGGAAATCCGGTGGTCGATCCGGAAATCGTAATTGTCGAGATTGAGCTGGGTCGAACCACTCGCGGCATAGTTATTGGCCTGCGTGTTCGGATCCCCAGGCAGGTTCGGCACGGGATAGAACTTCAAGACATTGAGCGCGACCGGATCGAGCAGGTTTGTCGGAATCCGGTTGTCCGGAAACGGATCGCGAATGAAGCCCGAGCCGGATGGATTCGCACGCGTCGTGAAGGGATTGAAGATCCGGATCAGCGCCCCTGCCTGGTTACGTGTTTCCGAAAAATCACCTTGTCGCTGACGCAATGTCGGGACCGTCGTCAGCCGCGTCGCGAAGCTGCGGGCCCGTAATCCTTCGTAGGACCCCATGAAAAAGGTCTTGTCCTTGATGATCGGTCCCGTGGCATGTCCGCCAAATTGACTCCGCTTGAAGCTGCCCAGCTCGGCCCCGCGCCGATTGTCGAAGAAGTTGTTGGCATCAAAGACCGAGTTGCGCAGAAACTCATACGCGCTTCCGTGGAACTGGTTCGTCCCCGATTTGAAGACGACATTGAGAACGCTCCCGAGGCTGCGACCGAACTCGGCCGGGTAGGTCGCCCCCATGACCTTGAACTCCTGGATGGCGTCGACCGACGGAAAGACAGAGATGCCAGTAAAACCGTTGACGGTCGGAAAGGAGGCGGTCACCCCATCGATGACCGTGTCCATCATCGTCGCGCGGGCACCGTTGACCGAGTAGCCCATCGAATTGTAGTTGTTTCCGATGTTCCCCGACACCCCAGGAGTCAGATAGATCAACGAATAGACGTTGCGGGTATTGAGGGGCAGGTCGAGAATCCGGCGGTTGTCGACGACCTTGCCGAGGACAGAGTTGGTGGTCTCGAGGATCGGGGCCTCAGTGGTGACCTCAATCGTCTCGCTGACCGCTCCCACCTCCAGCGTGAAATCGACCTGGAGTACTTGCTGGATTTGGAGAACGATCCCTGGGCGCACGGCGCGACGGAACCCATCCACCTTCGCCTCGACCCGATACTCCCCTACTCCCAGGGGCGGAGAGACATAGCTCCCTTCCCCATTCGTCGTCAGCGTCACAACTCGGCCCGTCTGCGTCTGGGTGATCGTCACCTCGGCGTTCGGAATCACTTCTCCATTGGCATTGCGGACCGTCCCGGCGATCCCTCCCGTGAAGGACTGGCCCCAGACCACTCCGCTAATCCCGCATAGCAAGACCAGCGCCACCACAGACCACACCAACTTATATTTCATTTCGTTTGGACTCCTGAGAATTCTCACAATTAGAGACAGATCTTCTTTTCCATTCCCGCGATCAGGCGTTCGCTCTGTAACCCGCCTCTGCCGGAGAATAGGCCCTCTCCATTCGTCTGAATCAACTCCTGGGGAAACAAGCGGGCACATTGTTGACATGTCCTGGCCAACTGTCAATGCTCTACACCTAACACACGTTAAATTTCTGTAAAGAGAAGAGTCGATCGAGAGACCGCCTAGGGGAGAACCCGGAGCTTGAGGTGGGATCCCCGTCGGCCACCCCGATGGAGGCGATGGGTCGCCCGCTGGAAATCGTCCTCCTTGGCCTGGTAGATATCGACGAAGGTTTGAGGATTGCGGTCGACGAGGGGAAACCAGCTCGACTGGACTTGGACCATGAGGCGGTGGCCTTTCTGAAAACGATGGTGAACGTCCTGGAGAGGAAAGGAGACGGTCGTCGGAGCATTGGGGACAAAAGGACGCGGAGTCTCGTAGCTCTGCCGGAACTTGCCGCGCATGACCTCGCCGCGCACCAGCATCTGATACCCTCCCATCTGCACTTCCCGCGGATTGGGATCGGGGTTGGGGGTGTCTGGTGGAAAGACATCGATCAGCTTGACGACCCAGTCGGCATCCGTGCCCGTCGTGGAGACCAGCAACTCGGCTTGGATCGGCCCGGCAAGAGTCACCTCCTCCTCGAGCGGTTCTGTCTGATAGACCAGGACATCCGGTCGCGTCGCCGCAAACCGCTGATCCTCTGTCTTGTAGGTGACATAGCCGCGTCGATTGCTGATCTGTGGATGGTAGGGGACAGGCTTGGCCGGGTCACTGACAAAGGAATCGTTCTGTTCGGGTCCCTGGGGTGGGTCGAAGGCCAACTTTCCTTGGGTATCGAAGTAGAGGAATCGATCCTGCGAAGCGGCGGGTGGCCACTGCTCGTAGGTCTTCCACTGATTGGCCCCAGTCAGAAACATGGTCGCCTCCGCCAGCCCCATCTCCCCCTTGTCTTTCAAGTGAAAGTTGAAGAAGGGGAGCTCGACCTGTTCCTGGTACCACTGCGACGTATTCGACCCAAAATCGATATTGCCAAGGGACGTGAAATTGGGTCGGGCCCAGCAGCCGTGGCACCACGGCCCCATGACCAGGCGATTGGAGAGGCCCGGATTCTGCTTTTCGATCGCTTGATACGTCTCGAGGGTCCCGTAGAGATCCTCGGCGTCATACCAGCCGGCGACCACCAGCGTCGGGGTCCGCAAGCCCTTCAGGTGAGGCATGACCCGGCGGGCTTTCCAGAAGTCGTCATAGGTCCCGTGGGCCATCAGATCGTTCCAGAAGGCGATCTCGCCCTTGAAGTGGCGCCGGTTCGCATTTGGCAACGGCCCGAGGTCGAGGAAGAACTGATAGCCATCCGGCGTTCGGTGATCGAAATCAGGGGGAGGAACGCTGGTCGGCTTTGGCCGGGGAACGCCGATTCGCGCAAAGAAATTGAAGGAGTCGATCAGAAAGAAGGCACCGTGGTGGTGCCAGTCGTCGCCGATGAACCAGTCCCCGATGGG
>JBMUAP010000045.1:0-11670 GCA_049454155.1 Blastocatellia bacterium | reverse complement strand
CAGGTTCCTGTCGCGGAGATTGCCAGCCAGCAGATCGATGAGCCAACGTTGCGAGCCCACCTCCGCTACCTCTCCGACGATCTGCTGGAGGGCCGAGGGACAGGGACGCGCGGAGGACTCCTCGCCGCCCGCTACATTGCCGCCCAGTTTGAGTCACTCGGCCTGGAGCCGGCCGCTCCGGGCGGATCTTTCCTCCAGTCGGTCGAGCTGCTCGGCAAGACGACCGATCCCGCCAGCCTGCTCCTCTTTCAAGGCGAAAAGGGAGAGTCGCTCGATCTGGTCTTCGGGCGGGACTTTGTCGCTGGGAGTGACCTTTCGCAGCCGACCATCCCGGTGACGGGCGATCTCGTCTTCGTGGGCCACGGCATTCACGCACCCGAGCAGGACTGGGACGATTACCAAGGCATCGACGCGCAGGGGAAGATCCTCGTCATGCTCGTCAATGAGCCTCCCGCCACCGCCGCAGAACCCTCGCTCTTTGAGGGACCGGCACTGACCTACTATGGTCGTTGGACCTACAAGTTCGAAGAGGCCCAACGCCGGGGCGCGGCCGGGGTCATGTTGATCCATACCAATCAATCGGCCGGATATGGGTGGGAGGTCGTCCGCAACTCCTGGACGGGAGAGCAGTTCTCCCTGCCGATGGCCCAGTCGGAGAAGGCCCTGCGACTCAAGGGGTGGATTGCGGAAGAGTCCGCCCGACGGCTTCTTCGGCTTGCTGGGATGGACTTCGATCGGCTGCGACAGGCGGCCAGCCAGCGAGGCTTCAGGCCTGTCCCCCTCACGGGACGGCTCGCGACCACCCTTCAGACGGAGGTTCGTCGTGTCGCGTCCCCGAACGTTGCCGCCCTCTTCCGCGGCAGCGACCCGACCCTCCGGCAGCAAGTCGTGGTCTATACCGCTCATTGGGATCACTTGGGAATCCGGCCCGATCAGCCGGGAGACAACATCTACAACGGGGCGATCGACAACGCCAGCGGGGTGGCCGGCCTGATTGCGCTCGCCCGCGCCTATGTTGCCCTTCCTGTCCGACCCAAACGCTCGATCCTCTTCCTGGCGACGACGGCAGAAGAACAGGGCTTGCTCGGGGCCGAGTTCTATCTGCAGTCCCCCTTGGTGCCATTGGACCAGACCGTGGCCTGTCTCAATCTCGATTCCCTCAATGTGCTGGGGACGACCACCGACGTCGTCCCCCTTGGGGCCACCGAGTCGACCCTTGACTCCCTCGTCGCCACGGTGGCGCGTGAGGCCAACCTGACCATCTCTCCCGATGAGAGCCCGGAGCTGGGACGTTTCTTCCGCTCCGACCATTTTCCCTTCGTCAAGCGGGGAATTCCCTCGATCAGCCTTCTCGCGGGGCAGCAGGTGGTGGGCCAGTCCCCCGAGTGGGTCAAGCAGCAGCGTGCCGAGATCGCCCGAACCCGCTACCACCAACCCGGTGATGAGTACTCTCCAGACTGGGAGGTCAGTGGTCTCCTGCAGCAGGTCCGCTTCGCTTTTGCTGTCGGACTCCGCATTGCTCGGGAGGAGGCTCGCCCCCAGTGGAACCCGGGAGCTGTCTGGGCTCGCCAATCGACACCTTGAGCCGCGTCTCACGGCTGGCAGGACCTCCCCCTTCCTCAGCCCCTGCTGCAGGTTCCCCCTACTTCGGGTTGTTTTGTTGACAATCGATCGGGCGCTGGCTAGATTTTGAACTCCCCTTTCAAGAACCTGGATCGGCGAGGAGCGATTCCGTTCCCGTATGATCGATTCGGGAAGAGGGGGACGAAGAGAACAAGAGTCCAAGAGGCAAGGAGAGCGCACCGCATGAGCAATCTGGCATTGACGGCGGCGGAGAAGGAGCCGCGGGTCGAGACGAAAGAAGGGACCTACAAGGTCGCGTCCGCGACGGTTCTCTTTGAGACCACCGAGCGGGTCGAGTTGCGTGGGATCACCGACGAGGTGATCTCGTTTGTTGAGCAAGGACCGGTGCGGCACGGGGTGATCCAACTCTCGACCCTTCACACCACGACCGGCTTGGTTCTCAATGAGATCGAGGGAGCCCTCGTTTCAGATATGACGGCCCTCTTCGAGCAGTTGGTGCCGCGGGGAGTCTACTACAAGCACAACGATCCGATGTTGACCGGGTGTGCCCGCAAGAACGCCGATGCGCACCTGCGTGCGCTGGTTGTAGGGCACAGTCTGACCATCCCGATCGAGGAGGGGAAGTTGAAGCTGGGCACTTGGCAGCGGGTCTTATTGGCCGAATTCGACGGACCCAACACCCGGCGGGTCCACTTCCAGGCGATGGGGATCTGAGTTGCGCGAAGGCCGCTTCCAGCGCCAGAGGAGCCACCCGATGGCGGCGAGCAGGACGAGGCTGGCTGCCACTCCCCCTTCGCTGCCATAGGCTCCTCCGGTCAGCCAAGTCGGCTCCCCGCTGGTTGCCTCGAAGAGCGGATGCGCGGGGACGCGCAGACCACTGACCGGAAGCCCACAGACCGGCCCCAGCATCCAGTTCCAGGCAAAATGGAGCCCGAACGGGTACCACAAGTTGCCAGACTTCAGGTAGGCGAGGGAGAGCCACAGCCCGGCCAAGAGCGTGTTGATTGTCGAAAAGAGGCTGCGACCTGGGTTCTCCCAATGGCCGAAGGCGAAAAAGAGGGAGAGAAGCAGCATCGGGACTGCCGGCTGGACGTCCCGGAGCAGGGTCTGGAACGCATAGCCCCGGTAGAGCAGCTCCTCGTAGAGCGCCATGGCGGCGAGCAGTCCGATCGCCAAGAGGGCTTCGATCAGCAGGGGGCGGAGCTCGCCCACACCTGTCTGCCAAGCCGGGTGGAGGTGCAGTCGGGTTCCTCCGCTCGCGACCTGCATCAAGACTACTCCGGCGATCATCAGCGCCCCTGTCGCCAAGCCCCGACCCAGCTCCCGCCCCCAGCCTGAAAAAAGACCGATTCCCAGCGAGGTGAACCGCTCCCGGTCGAGTCGGAGCAGGCAGACCCAGGAGACGAAGAGGATCCAGATCCCCAACAGCAGGGTCGAGAAGATGCCTGGCAGGTTTGGGCGGATCGTCACCCTGCGTGCCTCGGCGAGAAGGCCCGCCTCGGACTCTCCTCCGGAAGAGGGAGCCGCCACCTCGGAACCATCCCCGGCCATCAGGGCCAGCAACGAGAGCAGGAGTCGGGGAAGCAGAAGCAGGGCGATGAAGAAGACGACCCGCCAGCCGCTGCGCAGCCGGTGTTGATGGGGGTTGACAAGAAGAGTATGCAGGTTCATTGGCCCTCGATTCGCGACAGGGTCGCATAGCCCCCGCTCTCCGCGCAAGTCTTCCCCGATTGTCAGAAAGTCCCCTCGCGTGCCGGAGGAGGGGTACCCGCCAGTTGGCGAAGCTGGCATAATGACTGCTATGGCGCGACGACCTGATTCATCACCTTCCGACCTGCCACCGACCCGCCACGGCGAGAATCGACTTCGCCGGCGCCGGCTCCGTATCGCCCTGCTCGGGCTCGCCACCGTGGTGATGTTCGGGCTCCTCTTCGTCCAGTCCGCCTTCAACACCCTCGAATGGCTCCGTCCGCAATCGGTCAGCGAAACCTTCAGCCTCTACGTCCTCTCGACGATCAATTTTCTCGCCTTTATTGTTCTGCTGATGGTGCTGGTCCGCAACCTGATCAAGCTGCGCCGTGAGCGTCAGGTCGGTGCACACTTCAAGCGGAGAGTGGTCGTCTTCTCGATTGGCCTCTCGGTACTGCCGGTTCTCTTCCTCTTCTTCACGACAACGGGATTCATCAATCGCAGCATCGACAAGTGGTTCGGACTTCCCGGGGATGAGATTCTCAAGAGTGCCAGCACGATGGAGGGAGTGACGCGCGCGCGCGAGCAGGAGTCGCTTGGGCGATTGAGCGGCACGCTGGTGGAGTTGCTTGGTGCAGCCTCTTCTGGACAGCAGGTCGCCATCCTCGAACGGGAGGTCGGCCGCCACCACCTGACACTCGCCCGCTTGATCGATGACCAGGGAGAGCGGCTCCTCCAGGTCGAAGGAGATGAGCCAGTTCCCCCGGCCTCACTCGTCGCTGAACTCGAGGCGTGGGGGAGGACGCTCGTCGTTGGCGGAGCGCCCCTGACGAAGACCTTTGCCGTCCGATCTTCGCCTTCCTCGAAAGAGCCGGTCCCCCTCTATCTGCTGGCGGGCGTTTCGCTGCCCCCCTCTTCTCCGCCTCGGTATCTGTTGGTTGCCCGCCGTCTTCCGACCGAGTTGTCCGAGAGCCTCCAGCGCATTCAATCGTTCCAGACCACCTATCAGACACTCAAGATCAGCCAGAAAGGGTACCGCAATACCGCGATGCAGACGCTGGGACTGGTCACCCTGCTCGTCCTCTTCATCGCGGTCTGGATGGCGATCCATCTCTCACGTGGGGTCGCCGATCCGGTTCGCAATCTCGCGGAAGCGACGACGCGGATCCGGGGAGGAGACCTGACCTTTCGCGCCGATGTCGTCGGGGCTGATGAACTGGCGGCTCTCGCCACCTCCTTCAACGAGATGACTGCGGAATTGGCCGAAAACCGTCGACAGCTCGAATCCTCCGCCCTGGATCTACAAGCGATCAACGCTGCCCTCGAAGAGCGCCGCCAGTATATCGAAGCGATTCTGCAGAGCCTCTCAGCGGGCGTCATCTCGCTCGATGTCATGGGGCAGGTGCAGACCATCAACCAAGCCGCGCTTCGCCTCCTCCGCATTGAGGGGACTCCTGCCGCCGGCGTCGCGCTCGAAGGGCTGCTGCCCGAAGCGCAACGCGACGAACTCCGCCGGTTGATCCGACGCGCTGCCCGGTCCCGCTCGATCAGCCAGGAGGTCCACTTCACCCTTGCCAATCAGGTGACTCTCGACGCCACCGTCACCGTGACCGCGCTGCTCGACGTGGCGGGCCAAGTCCGCGGCGCCGTCATCGTCGTCGAAGATCTCTCCGAACTGATCGAGGCTCAGCGGCGGGCAGCCTGGAGCGAAGTCGCTCGCCGCATGGCACACGAGATCAAGAATCCACTGACCCCGATTCGCCTCTCCGCCGAACGGCTGGCCAAGCACCTGCTTGGGGGGGCCGATGGGAACGGCCCTCCCCCCCATTGCTTGACAGAACGACAGACGCAGCTCGTCCGGGAATGTACCGGAATGATCGGCACCGAGGTGGCGACCCTCCAGCGCATGGTCGACGAGTTCTCCCGCTTTGCCCGTCTTCCCGCAATCCGTCTCGAAGAGGCATCGCTCAATGAAGTTGTCCGTGACGCCCTGCGCCTTTATGATGGCCGCTTGGGCGGTGTGACCCTCGAATCTTACCTCGCCCCGGATCTGCCCGCCTCCCGGATCGATGCCGAACAGTTGCGCCAAGTCCTCGTCAATCTGATCGAGAACGCGCTCGACTTTCTCGCCGATTGTCCGGGGGAGCGCCGCCTCATCGTCACGACGTGCCACGTTCCTCAACGGGAGTCGGTTGAATTGGTCGTGGCCGATACCGGGCCTGGCATTCCCATTGACCACCGGGAACGGATCTTCGATCCGTATTTTTCGACGCGGAAGCGAGGGACCGGTCTCGGCCTCGCCATCGTCAGCCGGATTGTTGCCGAGCATCACGGCCGCATCCGGGTCACTGAAAATCATCCCCAAGGGGCAGTGATGACCGTGGAACTGCCGCTCGTTTCCCAGGCGATCTCAGGAGATGCTCGCTGATGGCCCATTCGATTCTGATTGTTGATGATGAACCCGGTATTCGCCAATCGTTGACGGGTGTCCTCGAGGACGAAGGCTTCCGCGTCGACGCAGTCGCTAGCGGAGAGGAGTGTCTGCGTCTCTGCGAAAAGCGGCTCTTCAGTTGTGTTCTCCTCGATGTCTGGCTTCCAGGGATCGACGGCCTTGAGACCTTGACCCGGCTCAAGGGGATCGCCCCCGAAGTCTGTGTCATCATGATCTCTGGCCACGGGACGATCGAGACCGCTGTCCGTGCCACCAAACTCGGTGCCTACGACTTCATCGAAAAGCCCCTCTCGCTCGAGAAGACCCTCCTCGCCATCCGCCACGCGATCCGCCAACGGGAACTCGAGTTGACTCAAAGCGAGTTTGAGGCGCGACTCGGCCCCGAGTTCGCGATGATCGGCGAGTCCGTGCCGATGCGCGCCCTGCGCCAGCAGATCGCCTATGCCGCCCCGACCAACGGCCGGATTCTTCTCAATGGCGAGTCCGGCACCGGGAAAGAGCTGGTTGCCCGGGCTCTCCATGCCCAATCGAAGCGGGCCAGCCATCCCTTCGTCGAGTTCAATTGCGCCGCCATCCCCGAGGACCTCGTCGAATCGGAACTCTTTGGCCACGTGCGCGGTGCCTTCACCGGGGCCACCCAGGCCAAACGCGGCAAGTTCGAACGCGCAGATGACGCGACTCTCTTCCTCGATGAAGTCGGCGACATGAGTCTTCGCACCCAGGCCAAGGTCCTGCGCGTCCTCGAGGAACAACGCTTCGAACCCGTCGGCTCCGAGACCTCCCTCACCGTTGATGTCCGCGTCATCGCCGCCACCAACAAGCGACTCGAAGCGGAGGTCGAACGTGGCCACTTCCGCGCCGACCTCTTCTACCGCCTCAACGTCATCCCCTTCGAGATTCCGCCCCTCCGCGATCGCCTCGAGGATCTCCCCCTCCTCGTCGATCATTTCAATCGCCTCTTCTCCCTCGCCAACAAGCGTCCCCTCAAGCAGTTCACGCCCGATGCCATCGACCGCTTGCAGAACTATTCTTGGCCCGGCAATGTTCGTGAACTTCGCAATACCGTCGAGCGTGTCATCATCATGCACGCCTCTCCACTCGTCACCGCCGACCACCTCCCCATCCTCGGCGCCGACCTCCCCCCTGCTCTCAGCTACAACTTCGACTCCTATCGACTCGCCGCCGAAGCCTATGAACGCGAGTACATCCTCCGCAAACTCACGGAAACCCAGGGCAATATCACCCGCACCGCCGAACTCATGGGCATCGATCGCAGCCACCTCTACCGCCGCATGAAGGCCCTCTCCATTCCTCGCTCCTGATCCTTTCCTCCTCTTGCATTTTCCCCTTCCTTGGCTACACTGAATGTTCGTGTGCAATGAACACTAAGTCAGATGATCAGAAGTTGGGAGAGGCACAGAGGAGGACGGGGTATGGGAGAGATGGGCAAGGCGGAGAAGCGGGAGGAGAGGCGCCCGATCGAGGACTATCTCGAACTGGGAGAAGAGGAGTTGTACGGTCGCCTCGTCGAGGCGAAGCGGGCCTTGGGAGAACGGGTGGTGGTCTTGGGGCACCACTATCAGCGGGATGATGTCATTTGCCACGCCGATTTGACGGGGGACTCGTTCAAGTTGGCGGCGATGGCGGCGCAGCGACCGGAAGCGGAGTACATCGTCTTCTGTGGCGTCCACTTCATGGCGGAGTCGGCGGACATTCTGAGCGGAGTCCACCAGCAGGTCATCCTGCCCGACTTGGCGGCAGGGTGTTCGATGGCCGATATGGCAGCCTTGGACCAAGTGGAGACGGCCTGGGAGCAGCTCCGTTCCCTGGGGGAGACGGACGTCATGCCGGTGACCTACATGAACTCGACGGCGGAGATCAAGGCCTTCTGTGGACGGCAAGGGGGGGTGGTCTGTACCTCGTCGAATGCCCTCTCCCTCTATCGGTGGGCGTTCGGGCAGCGGCGGAAGCTCTTCTTCTTTCCGGATGAGCACCTCGGCCGCAACACCGGGGTCCAGTTCGGCATTCCGCTGGAGGAGATGGTGGTGTGGGATCCAAGGCGGGAGTGGGGCGGCAACACGCCCGAAGCGGTGAAGGCGGCGCGGATCATCCTTTGGAAGGGGTTCTGCTCGGTGCACGGCCGGTTCCAGCCCCATCACGTCGACGCACGGCGGGCAGAGTACCCTGGGATCCGCGTGCTGGTCCATCCGGAGTGTCGTTATGAGGTAGTCCTCAAGGCGGATGACGCTGGATCGACCGAGTACATCATCCGGACACTGGCCGAGGCGCCAGCGGGAAGTCAGTGGGCGGTCGGGACGGAGCTCAACCTCGTCAATCGCCTCTCGAAGCGCCACACGGACAAGTTCGTTACCCTCTTGGCACCAGACCTCTGCATGTGTGCAACGATGTTCCGGATCGCCCCCGAGAACCTGCTCTGGTCCCTGGAGAACCTGGTCGCGGGGCACGTCGTCAACCGGATCCAGGTCGATGCCGAGACAGCCCAGTGGGCCCGGGTTGCCCTCGACCGGATGCTGGCCATTCCCTGAAGGTAACTACTCACGGCATCAACTTTAAGGGACCCTATCTTCTTCTCGGTGATCTCTCTGTGCTGCAATGATCTCTTCCGTTCAGAGGTTAGCAGGTTGTTGACGAAGATCACTGCCAAATCTTCTTCTCGGTGACCTCCGTGTCTCGGTGGTGCAATCATCTCTTCGGTTCTAACGTTGGTCGTTGGTTGGCACAGTCCACTTTCGGATCTTCCTCTCCATGAGTAGTTCCCCCTGAAGCCCGGGTCTTACGGAGCGGTCCGCCAGAGAAATTCGAGGAAGAGCAGCGCGAGGATCAGATCGAGCAATCCCGGCAGGAAGGCCTGCCGGGTGAGCCGTCCGCGCGAGAAGGCGACGGCGTAGATGGCGAAGAAGAGCCCCTTGGAGAGGACGCCGAGCCACGCGAAGTCACGGAAGCGGAGCGGATCCCAAGCGATGAAGGCATAGGCGACCCCCCACGTCGCCACACTGGAGACGAACGACTGGGCGAGGAGGCGTGCCGCTGGATCGGCAATCCCGAGCCGTGCCAGCATCACCCCGGGCCGGAAGAGGAGCATTCCCGCGACTGCCAGATTCCAGCCGGCCGAGATGCCAAAGAGCCACTGGTCATACATCGTCTTCGTCCTCCCCTCCGGTAGTTCCGGAGGTGTTGCCGTCGGTCGAGGGGGCATCGAGGTAGATGACACCTTCCCGAATCTCCACGCGGTAGACGGTCACTTGCAGGTGTGAGGCCGCGGTCGAGGTCCCCGTCGTCAGACAGAAGTCGAAACAGTGCCACGGGCAGTAGACCTTGCCCTTCTCGAGGAATCCTTCGCTGAGTGGCGCCCCACGATGCGGGCAGCGATCGTCGATCGCCCGGACCCCGTTCTCGTCTCGAAAGAGGGCAATCTCCTGGCGCCCGATCTGAACCCGGATTCCTCCTCCAAGCGGAACCTCTTCGATCCGGACCACTGCTTGAAAGCTCATCCCTCGTCCTCCTTTGGTTCCGATCGCCCGGCCTTCATCCCTTGAGGGAGTGCCAAGCCTCCACGCAGGGGGCCTCGACCAGCAGGTCGAATCCATTTTTCACTTGCGGAAACGGGAAAGTGGTCTATGATACTGCGTATCCACCCTATTCGCGGGTCAGCCACCTTCGACTCTTGACCCATCTCCAACGATTCAATTCTCCACGATCCATTCGTGCGGAGGAGGAACCAGATGGTCTTCAGATTGTACAAATTGTCCAGGTTCGCGGGGACCCGGTTGGGCTCGACGATCCAGTCCTTGATCCAATCAACTGCCGGAGTCGCACTAGTGACGATTCTTGCCTTCGGGGCAATCGCCCAAACACCAACGAGCAGTTCTACCGCCAAGACAGACAGCGAGATTCGTCAATGCATCGAGAACCGGCTGGCCAGCTCTGAGAAGCTTGGTGGCCAGGGCTTCACCGTAGCGGTGACGAATCGTGAGGCTACCCTCAGCGGAACCGCTCGCAACAGCGGAAGCAAGGGCGCGGTCACTCGTATCGCCCGCACCTGCGGAGCCGAGAAGGTCTCGAATCTTATCACAGCCCCTTCGCCACGGCGCTCCCCTCAAAAGGATTAGCGTCCCTTCCAGCCCGGTGATTTTTCTGCCACCCCTCCACCCCTCCACCCCTCCACCCCTCGAACTTGCGCTCCGGTGCTTTTCCACCTAGAGTACGAAAAGCAGGGAGGGGGCAGAGGCCTCTAGTGGCCGATGGTTGCGGACTTGTCGGCGCCCCTTCTCTTGGGTCGATCTGCCCCCGTCACTTCTCTCTTTGAGTCAGGCTCCCTTGCCGGGGAGTGGATCACTTCGAGGAGGTTCCGAGATGCTTATTCCCCTTCCGCCTGTTCCGAGCCAGTTCTGTCGTTGCCCGCCCCTGGCGCTTCTGACGCTGTTTCTTCTATTGGCGAGTTCAGGTCAAGCCCAGTCGAGCGAGATCGGCTTGCTTGTCGGTCGCCTCGAGCCAAGCGATCGTGGTCTCACCTCGTTCATTCCCGTCGAGGCGGCCCTGCGTGGGTCTGTTGCCTACCAGATCAGCTATGCCAGCCGGCTGGTGGAGGGGAGTGTCGCCGCCGTCTACGGGGAGTTGGTCATCGCTGGCGCGCCAAGTTCGAGGATTCGCGCGAGCAACCTCCTCGTGCCGGACACCTATTCGTCCCTCTTCTTCACCCCAGGACTTCGTCTCAAGTTGCTTCCGACGGGGAGGATCTCCCCTTTTCTCGTCGGTGGGGTCGGTCTCGGTCGCTATGCGGGGAGCGAGACAGGTAGCGCGGGTCAACCCATCTCAGGCTCCCGTTCCAATTTGACGTGGGCCTTCAGCTATGGCGGTGGCGTCGACTTGCAGCTCTTTGGTCCACTCGCCCTTCGCGCCGAGCTTCGTGACTTTCTGACAGGGAATCCGACGTTTGGTCCAGGCTTCGTCAATAACCGCCAGCACAATATCTTCTTGGGCGGAGGCGTTGTCCTGCGGTGGTGAGACGCGCGCCTGGAGACAGGCGGCACCCTCTTCTCCCGAGAAGGGCCTTTCCAGACTGGTCGGCTCAGGTCAACCACCACCCCGAGAATGGGGCCGGGAGAGCGGGGTGGAGACCTCTTGCAACGGGGCTGGGGCGGGGCGATGGTGGACGATCGTCTCGGATGGCGAGATCATCTCATAGTCGACCCCACGCCAGACGATCCGTCTTGTCTGGCGCGAGCGAAGGAAGTTGAAGAGATAGAGTACCGAAATCACTGGAGAGAGAATGCCGTGGGCGACAGTCGCGGCCCAGCTGATCTGCGAGTGCGGTAGCGTCCCATTGCCACTCGTACGGGAGAGCAGCCACTGAGCCAGCAGGGCTCGTGACCATCCGGTCAGAGCCGCTAGCAGGTAGAGAAGGGCCAACAGCCAAGGGAGCGAGCGACTCTCTGCCCTTCCGAGCAGCCCGACAAGGGACACGCCCCCCCAAAAGGTCCAGACAAAGAAGCCGTGGCTGATCAGCCCGACTTTCCAAACATTTGGGGAGTAGATGCGGGTGATGCGAATCTGGCGAGTCGTGAATTCGAGTAGCTCCCCCCACGACAAGCGGGCTGCCGAGGGGAGGAGGGCCGCCGGGACGAAGCGGATCCGCTGTCGCGCCTCATGGATGGCGCCGGTCAGCATGTAGTCGTCGCTGAGAGCCCGCTCCCACCGGCGGCGAATCTCGAGTCGTTCGAAGTTCTCGCGTCGGATCGCCATCGAGCCGCCCCAGGCGAAACGCGAACGTTCCCCCAGGAGCGAGAGGGCGGCACTGTTCCAGATCGAGAGCAGCGTCACCACCACCGCCTGCGCTGCCCTCTCCTTCCAGGATCCAGCAGCGGCGGTCGGAAGGAACCAGCGGAAACCGGTCGTCGCCCCGACCCGCTTGTCCCCAAGGGGGG
>JBMUAP010000044.1:0-11810 GCA_049454155.1 Blastocatellia bacterium | reverse complement strand
AGATCGTCCGCAGCCCCGTGACTACGCCGCTTCTCGGGATCGCCGCGCAGGGCCGGCAACTCTGGGCGGTGGGGATGCGCGGGGTGATCCTCCACTCGAAGGACCGGGGGAGCACTTGGCGTCGGCAGGCCAGCGGAACAGAGCTGGCCCTTCACGCGATCCGCTGGCAGACAGACCGTCACGGCTGGGTGGTGGGTGCAGAAGGCACGCTGCTTGAGACGCGGGATGGGGGTGAGCGCTGGGAGCGCCGGTCGAGCGGCACGACCAATCCCCTCTACGCCGTGGCGTTTGCGGGTCGCCTTGAGGGCATCATCGCGGGTGGACGAGCCACGGTGCTCTTGACGCGAGATGGGGGAGTGACGTGGACCCTCTCGTCTCTTCCTCGCTCCGAGGAGTCCCCCCCGGACCTCCTTGCGGCAACAGTCCTTCCAGGAGGCCACGGCTGGGTCGCCGGGCGCGCCGGGCGCCTCTGGCAATATCGTGGAGGGGAGAGTTCCTGGCAACAATCCAGCCTGCCATCGGAGAGATCCCTGCTGGCGCTTGCCTTCTCCGACTCGCGACGTGGCTGGTTGGCAGGTGAGGGGGGGAGCCTCTGGCAGACGATCGACGGCGGCGAGACTTGGCAGGCTGTCGAGACGGGCGTCTCCTTCACCTTTCACGCCCTCGACCTGCGGGGCTCCGATCAGCTGCTCCTCGCGGGGGAGAAGGGCGTCCTGCTCGTTCCCGTGGATGACCCACGGGGAGATGGAGGCCGTGCCTGGGTCAATCAGGCTCCAGGAGCTCGTGCCACACTCCAGTCGATCTTGGCGGTGGATGCGGGCCACGCTTGGGCCGTGGGGGGCGAGGGGACGATCCTGGCGACGAGCGATGGCGGCCGGCGCTGGGAACCACAGTCCTCCGGTTCGACGGCTGGGCTTCGTGCCGTCTCCTTTCTCAACTCCCGGGAGGGCTGGGTCGCAGGGACAGGAGGGACGCTCCTGCGAACCATCGACGGCGGGCTGACCTGGGAACCACGCTTGGCGATCCCTGACGTGGACCTTCTGGCAATCTCTTTTGTCGACGCGACCGATGGCTGGATTCTGGCCGAGAATGGTCTGCTCGGCCAGACGCAGGACGCGGGAGAGACTTGGCAGTTTCGCCCGATGCCGGACGTGCCCCCTCTTCTGGTCCTGACACGGCTCGATCGACAGACCGCTTGGTTGGCGGGAGAGTCTGGAGTGATTCTGCACACGGCGGATGGAGGAGAGACGTGGCACCGGCAGGAGAGCGGCACCACCGTTCCTCTTCACGGCATCTCCTTCGTCGACTCCCTTCACGGGTGGGCCGTCGGGGATGCGGGAATGATCCTCGCGACAATCGATGGTGGTCAGATCTGGCAGGTTCAGATCAGCGGACTCCATCATCGGTTGACCAGCGTGCAGGCTCTCGATGCGAAGCGCGCCTGGGCGACTGGTCTCTTTGGAACAATTCTGGGCACCAGCGACGGGGGAAGGAGCTGGCTCCCCGCACGAACTGGAACGGCCACCAGCCTCTTGGCCCTCTCTCTGCGAGGGCGTGCCGGATGGGTCGCTGGTGTTGACGGCACCATCCTCCGGCTCGGTGGACTTGGTGCCGGTGAAGTCGAAACGATTCTTCGCTCTTGACGATCTTGTTCCATTCAAACCCCAATTGTTGGCACTACGAAGGTACAGGGGGCTCTGAGAGAGGCCCGGTGGAGTGGAGAAGTGGCGGGGGGCGTTGGGTTGTCAATTTGCGAGCAATGCTCTATAAGCGGAAAAGATGGACAGGGACAGGCACGGATGATGCGCTCCTCTTTCTTTGCCAATGGTGATGACACTGGTTCCCAATCGGCACGACGGGAGGAGCGCCTCGCGGCGGCGCGCACAAATTTCCTGACACGGTACGGACCGGGAGAGGTTCACGTTCTGCGGATCCCCGCCCGGATCAATATTCTGGGGGAGCACGTCGACTATGTCTCCTACCTCCCCACCGCGTCCCTTCCCTTTGGGAGTCAAGAGCATGAGATGTTGATGCTCTACCGCCCCTCAGGGAACAGATCGATTCGAGGTGCCTCGGGCCACGCGGGCTTTGCGCCTTTCTCCTTCGATCTCGAGCCCTCGCTCGCCGCGGAGGATTGGGTCCATTTCGTCTTCGATCGGCCTGCTCCCACGCCGCACTGGTCGAACTATTGCCGCGGCGCAGCTCTCTTTGCCCAGTGGAAGTATGGGAAGGGAATCGGGCAAGGGATCGATTTTCTTCTCGATTCGACCATTCCTCCCGCCGGTGGGTCCTCATCCTCCTCGGCGATCGTCGTCCTGGCTGGGGCGGCGATACGATTGGTCAACGGCATCTCTCTCGATCCAGCCGCACTCGCGCGCGAGTCGGCGCAGGCCGAGTGGTTCCTGGGAACGCGGGGAGGGGCGCTCGACCATACGGCGATCTGTCTCTCGCGCGAGGGCCAGATCTTACTGATGGACCACGCAAGGCAGACCACCGAGCTGATCCCCTTTCCCGCAGACGGCTACCGGTGGGTGACCTTCTTCTCCCACGTCGCCGATAAGGGGCGCGCAGTGATGCTCGAATACAATGAGCGGGCGGCCGTCTCCCGCTTGTTGATTCCTGCCCTTCTTGCGCGGCTGCCCAGTCAGTCCTCGATGGAGGAGCGGATTGAGTCCTTGCCGGAACGTCTCTCGCTCGCCGACTTCGCTCAACTCTCCCCGCAGGCGATGGCCGAATGTCGATCTGCCTTTCCCGCGCTGGTGGAGGATCGCGGGACTCGTCCCCTCGCCATTCGGGATCGGGCCCGCCATCACCTTGGGGAGTCGCAGCGGGTGGCTCAGGCCGTCGCGCGGTTGCGCTCCTTGGGAAAGTCTGGGACTCCGGACCAGGTCGATTCGGTGATCTCCGTGTTGGGAAGGTTGTTGGAGGCGACTCACGAGAGCCTCCGCACGCTCTATCAGGTCAGCAATCCCGAGGTCGAAGCACTGGTCGACGTGATTGGCGGGGGCACGGAATCCCTCGGTTGCCGGTTGATGGGCGGAGGATTTGGCGGGAATGTGCTGGTGCTCTCTCGAGCCGCCGATGTCGGCGCGCTGGTCGAACGTGTCGAACAAGGCTACTATGCTCCTCGCCAACGAATCGCCCGACGGGAAGGGGCGGTGATGATCTCTACGCCTGGTGACGGAATCTCCCGACTCTGATTTCCACGGGCGGTGCGATCTCCGATTTTCTTGCGGAGCAGCGTCCCTCCGCATTCACTCTGAACCTCCTCCACGAGGCCACCCCTGCATGCCAAGACCGATTCGCAATCTCCGCTGGTGGATTGGTGGAATGCTCTTCGCGTCCACCGTGATCAATTACATCGATCGCCAAACCCTCTCGACGCTCGCCCCCTTTCTCAAGAAGGAGTACGAGTGGACCAATACCGACTATGCCATGCTGGTGATTGCTTTCCGCCTCTCCTACTCGATTGGGCAGACCGTCTTCGGACGGGTCATGGACCGGGTCGGGACGCGGCGTGGATTGACCCTCTCCGTCATCAGCTACTCGCTCGTCTCGATGATGACGGCACTGGCGCGAGGCTGGTCGAGCTTTGCCTTCTTTCGTTTCCTGCTGGGGGCGGCGGAATCGCCCAATTGGCCAGCGGCAACCAAGGCGGTCGCCGAGTGGTTTCCCAGACGAGAACGGGGCTTGGCGACGGCGCTCTTCGACAGTGGTTCGTCGATCGGGGGTGCCATCGCCCCGTTCCTGATCATCCCGATCTATCAGCACTTCGGGTGGCGGCCCGCCTTCATCATTCCCGGATTTCTCGGACTCTTCTGGGTGCTGGCTTGGCGCAGGCTGGCCGGCTCTCCGGGGACCCACCCCCGGATCACCCCCGAAGAGCAGGAGATGCTCCTCGCCGACAAGCTCGATTCGCTGGGTGATTGCGCAGTGGACAGGGCGGCAGCACCACCGCTGTTGTCCCCACCGGCTTGGCGTGACCTGTTGCGGCTCCCCCAGACGTGGGGTGTGATCATCGCCCGTTCTTTCACCGATCCGGTCTGGTTTTTCATTACCGATTGGTTCTTCATCTACCTCGTCTCGCGTAACTTCCAGATTGAGAATTCGTTGATGGCGGTCTGGATTCCCTTTCTTGCCGCCGATCTGGGAAATTTTTTTGGGGGAGGGCTCTCCAGTTGGCTGATCCATCGTGGCTGGTCGGTGGAACGCGCGCGGAAGGCGGTCGTCCTCTTTGGCGGAATCGGGATGACCCTTTTGATTCCGACCCTCTATACATCGGAACTCTTCGCGATTGCCGGGCTCTTTGCCGTCTCGACCTTCGCCTATGCCTCGTTCTCGACGATGGCGATCGTGCTGGCGTCCGATCTCTATGTCGACGAGGCCGTCGGAACTGTCAGCGGGATGAGCGGGACGGGGGCAGGAATCGGCACCATCCTCTCGACCCTGCTGATCGGCGTCATCTCGGATCGATACTCGTTCGCTCCCATCCTGGTTGCGGCGAGTCTGATCCCCTTGATCGGCGCGGTCCTCGTCCTGACGCTGGTAAGGAATCCGAAGGAGGGAGGCCATCCCCTGCTCAAGCGGATCTGATCGGACCGCGGGGCACTCCGGTCGTGCGGTAGCCGTGGAGTCGGCGCCGGAGCACCCGATAGGCGAGCAGCAGCCCGACGGCCAGCCCAAATCCGAGCGGGTAGGTCGTGTCCGCCTTGACCAGCAGGTAGTAGTGCGCGACCCCGGCACAGGCTGCCGGGTAGACTGCCCAGTGGATCCGCTGCCATCGTTGTCCCCCCAGTCGACGCACCATGCTTTTCGTCGAGGTTGCCGCCAGTGGGAGCAAGAGGAGGAAGGCAGCCATTCCGAGGAAGATGAAGGGGCGTGCCAGCGTATCGGCGATGATCGCTTTTACCTGCAGCTCCTTGTCGAACCAGCTGTAGGTGGTGAGATGGAGCACCGCGTAGAAGAAGCTGAACAGCCCGGCGGTTCGGCGCAGTCCGATCAGGGCGGGGATCCGCAGCCACTCCATCAGCGGACGTACGGTGAGGGTCAGTGTCAGAAAGATGAGGGTCAAGCTGCCGGTGGTCCGGATCGCAAACTCTTGCGGATTGGTGCCGAGTTGTCCCCACCAAGCGTCCCAGCCGAGCAGTACTGCGGGAATGGCCCCATTGAGGATCAACAGCGTCTGCAGGAACCGACCATCGACTTTCCGGCTTGCCATCTCGACTCTTCCCCCTTCAGTAGTTCTGCTTCAGATCAAGGCCAGTGTAGAGCGAGGCGACCTCTTCCGCATAGCCATTGAAGAGCTGCGTATCGCGCATTCCCCAGCTTCCGATGCGGCGCTCCCGCGCTTGGCTCCAGCGTGGATGGGAGACTCCTGGATGGACATTGGAGTAGAATCCGTATTCATCCGGCGCGACCATCGACCAAGTGGTCGGAGGTTGTTCGGCGACCAGCCGGATGCGCACCACCGACTTGATGCTCTTGAACCCATACTTCCAGGGGACGACCAATCGAATCGGTGCCCCATTCTGCGGCAAGAGCGCCTTTCCGTAGAGCCCTGTCGAGAGCAGCGTCAGCGGGTGGAGCGCTTCATCCAGCCGCAATCCCTCGACGTAGGGCCAGGGGAGGACCCCTGTCCGTTGATTGGGCATCTGGGTCGGGTCGAACTTGGTCTCGAAAGCGACAAACCGCGCGCTGGCCAAGGGCTTCACCAGCGAGAGAAGTCGCGCCAGGGGAACCCCCAGCCAGGGAATGACCATCGACCAAGCCTCGACGCAGCGGAATCGATAGACCCGCTCCTCCACCCCGAGACGGCTGACCTCGTCGAGGTCGAAGGTCCGGGGTTGGTGAACCAATCCGCCGACCTCGATCGTCCACGGGCGAGTGACCATACGTTCCGCCCGGGGGGCGACCCCCTCCTTGCTGGTCGAGAATTCATAGAAGTTATTGTAATGGGTGATGTCATAGAGGTCTGTCGCCGGCTCCCCTTCCGGTGTCAGGTATCCGCTGGCCGGTGGTTCGTCCTTCTCTTTTCCGGCCCCCGCCGGAGAGGCGAGACGGCGATAGAGCCACGTCGTGGTCGCTGCCGTCCCGGCGAGGATGCCGCCCCGCAGAAAAGTGCGGCGGTTCCAGTAGTCCTTCTCGTCGGTGATCTCCCAGCTCTTGATTGGATCTGCCATCTGGTCCCTCCTCGCTTCTGCACACGTTTCCGCTCGGCTGCTGAGCAGTTGTTGCGTGAGGACTCTTCTCCTTGTACTGTAAAGGATCGAATTTCCCAACGAGAAGAAGCCTACTCCGTTCTCTTGGCGATTCTATGGCGATACGGAAATGAATGATCTGATCGCCGATCAAGGGTACGCGATCATCTGTCAATTGGATCGCCTGATCGAATGAGGCCCGATGACCGAGCCGCCGCTCCATCTCTCCTCCCTGCTCGCGCTCCCCGTCGCCCGTTTGCGGGAAGAGCTCTCCTTTCACGAGGGGCCACTGCCCGACGGGATTCTCGAGGCGCTCGCAATCGATCCACGCCGTGGGGTCCGCGCGCTCGCGCAGCAGTTGCGGGACCGGGACCAAGCCCACCAGCGCGAAGCCGCGCGGCTCGAGCGGCTGCTTGGCTTCGAGCGCGCTTGTTGGGATGAGGGGGCATCCCTGGTCGCGGGAGTCGACGAGGCGGGAGTGGGGCCGCTCGCCGGCCCCCTCGCCGCCGCGGCGGTCATCTTGCCACCGCGAATCGACCTGCCCGCAATCCTCCCTGGGCTCGACGACTCCAAACGTCTTCCCCCGGCGCGCCGTCAGCTTCTCGCGGACCGCATTCGGGCGGCCGCCCTCGCCTGGTCGGTTGTCTTTGTCGAGGTCGAGGAGATCGACCAGCTCAATATCTACCAGGCAGGACTGCTCGCCATGCGGCGAGCCGTCGATTCGCTGACGGCGCTCCCCGATCGGTTGCTCGTCGATGCCCGGACGCTCCCGTCCTGTCAGATCCCACAGGAGGCGATCATCCGCGGAGATGCTCGTTCCGCGTCGATTGCCGCAGCTTCCATTCTGGCCAAAACGGCCCGTGATCAACGGATGAAAGAGCTCGATACGCTCTACCCGGGATATGGATTAGCCCTGCATCAGGGCTATCCGACCGCCGCGCACGTCGAGGCGATCGAGCGGTTGGGGCCCCTTCCCATTCATCGGCGGAGCTTCCGCCCCGTTCGCCAGATCCTTGAGCTTGCATCGTCAGCCGAGAGCCGGGCACCTCACCCTGAAACGTCGCTTCCCCTCTTTCCGGTCTCACCCTCGCCTGAGCTACCGGATCCTACTCGAACCTCTTCCCGCAAAGGAGATCATCGGTTATGACCCAGCCACTCAACCATCAATGGCGTCTTGTCTCGCGCCCTGCTGGCTCGCTGCAGCCATCCGACTTTCAATGGGCCGCCTCCCCTCTTCCCGATCTTGGCGAAGGAGAGCTGCTGATCCGCGTGCTCCATCTCTCGCTCGACCCGACCAATCGGATGTGGGCGGCCGCTGATACCTACCTTCCCGCAGTTCCCCTCGGTGAGGTCATGCGCGGAGTGGCGATCGGCGTCGTTCACCAATCTCGCCATCCAGGATTCCCCGAGGGCGCCCACGTTCAGGGGCTCCTCGGCTGGCAGGAGTACGCACTGAGCAATGGGGCGGGCCTGACGCTGTTGCCAGAGATTCCCGGGCTTCCCCTCACCGCCCATTTTGGTCTCCTCGGTCATATCGGGATGACCGCCTACTTTGGGCTGCTCGATATTGGCCGTCCCGTCGCCGGTGAGACGCTCGTCGTCTCCGCTGCCGCGGGCGCGGTCGGCTCACTCGTCGGCCAGATCGGCAAGATCAAGGGATGCCACGTCGTTGGCATTGCCGGCTCCGACGACAAATGCCAGTGGATTACCCAGGAACTGGGTTTCGACGCCGCCATCAACTACAAAACGGAGGATGTCCCCGCTCGACTTCGTGCCCATTGCCCCTCGGGCATCGATATCGACTTCGAGAACGTCGGGGGCTCGATCCTCGAAGCCATCCTCGCCCAGATCAACCTGCGCGCCCGCATCGTGCTCTGTGGCCTCATCGCCGGATACAATGCCACCTCTCCGCAACCCGGTCCGGCCAACTTTGCCAATGTGCTCGTCCGGCGCGCCCGGATCGAGGGATTCATCGTGCTTGACTATGCCCCCCGCGCCATGGAGGCGATCCAGGATCTCGTCACTTGGCACCAGCAAGGCCGTCTCCAGTACCGCATCGATGAAGTCCAGGGGCTTGATCAGGCCCCCAACGCCCTCTCTCGCCTCTTCACGGGAGGGAATACCGGTAAACTGCTCGTTACCCTCAACCACGATTAGACGGGCACGGGCCCGCGCACGCCAAGGAGGACTTTGTATGGCAGATCTGACCCTTGATGAACTGACCGCCCTGATCCGGGAGAAGGTAGGCTCGACGCCCGGCTTGACCGCCAACGCCAAGATTGTCTTCGACGAGGGGGGGCTCATTCACGTCGCCGGCGCCTCTTCTCCCATCGCCGTTACCCACGACGATCAGCCCGCCGATGTCACGCTTCGGATGTCCCTCGCGACCCTCAACAAACTCTACCGTAAGGAGACCAACGCCATGACCTCGGTCATGATGGGCAAGATCAAGATCGAGGGCAATATGATGCTGGCGATGCAGCTCGAGAAGGTCCTCTCCAGAGAGAGTCTCTGGCCCAAAATCAATCGGGCGGCTCAATCAATCGGCGGGAGAGACCGCGAACGCGATCTTTCTCCGTCTGCTTCGATTGATGGGGCCGCCCCGCTGCTCTTCCCGTCTTGTTCCACGAGCCCAATGCGGGCCCAAAGCAGGTTACAACATCATCTGCCCGCCATTGATCTCGATCATCTCGCCGTGCAGATAGGTCGCGGCATCCGAGGCGAGAAAGGCGATGACGCGCCCGCACTCCTCTGACGTCCCGACACGACCCATCGGAATTCCCGCGACGAACTGGGCCATCTGTTCCGGCGTCGAGAGCCGCTCGTGAAAAGGGGTATCGATCACGCCCGGGGCAATGCCATTGACGCGGACTCCGTAGGGGGCCATTTCGCGGGCCATTCCCTTGGTGAGGCACATTACTGCGGCCTTCATCGAGGCGTAGATTGCTGCACCGGGGCCTCCCCCGTGGTGTCCGGCAATCGATCCGAGGTTGATGATCGTCCCTCGGCGCCGTTCCATCATTCCCGGCATGACTGCCTGCGAGCAGAAGAGCGCGCTCTTGAGGTTGGTTGCCACCACCCGATCGAAGAGGTCTTCCGGAAAGTCGCGCAACGGACAGCGCTCGATCAGATCCCCCGCGTTATTGACCAGGATGTCGATCGGGCCGAGACGATTCTCGGTCATTTCCATCAATTCCTTCGCAGACTTTTTTACCGAGACATCGGCTTGGACAAGGATCGCTTCGCCGCCAGCGGCCGCGATCTGCTGGCAAGTGGCCTCGCCACCCTCACGGTTCCGGTGGTAGTTGACGACCACGCGCGCGCCACACTCCGCCAAGGCGATGGCGGCCCATTGCCCGATCCCACTGCTCGCTCCCGTCACGACGGCCACCCGCCCCGTCAGATCTTGTCGGTTCATCCCGTTTGCCTCCCTCTCGCCTCGCACCCAATTTCTCCCGTCTCCCACCCCTCCCTCTCCTTTCGCGGATGCACCAGACGTCTCGAAGATGGAGAGAGAATCGGCCTGCCCCGTCTGAATGCGGTCATTGTACGTTTCACCCCCTCAATGTCAAG
The DNA here is from genome assembly GCA_049454155.1 of Blastocatellia bacterium. Classification (GTDB taxonomy): domain Bacteria; phylum Acidobacteriota; class Blastocatellia; order RBC074; family RBC074; genus CAIOZW01. The sequence goes on along the minus strand of JBMUAP010000044.1, from coordinate 2,040 downwards.
AAAGGTCCCTTTTCAAAATGGGCGGATGAAGCACATTGGTCACGTCCAACGTCAACCGCACGACCGCCGCCTCTGCTGATGGTGCAACCCGCGACTGGGCTTGTAATCTTTCTCCTTGTTCTTTTACTCATCCTTCCAGTATCTTTAATTGCGAAAATTGAGACTGGTGACAACTCGATTCCTCTATATTCTGGTCGACCTGTCGACGGCTCGGCCAACGATCCCCTCAGATGTGATCTCGTGTCGAGATCGTGGCTCTTTTTGGGAAGCGGAAGATTGGCCCGATGGCTGTTGGCGACCCCTTGCCTGCGTCACCGGGAAGGCCGATCGGCATACCCTGAAAATGAATCCGTGGAAGCGAAACCGGACGTGATCGAGGGACAAGCTTGGGATGGCGTGGGGTGGAGGGAAGGCCAACGTATGAAAGCACTACATCTCCTGGTTGGTGGCAGTTTGATTGGTGTGGCGGGGTTGGTTCCGCAACTGGAGGCGGGTCGGGAGGCGGGAAGGGAGATCCTCCTTTCTGGACGGGTCCTGGCGGCCTCTCCGCCCATTGCCCCGGTCAAGGCGGGACTGTCAGCTCGACGCGAGACTGGCGCCTACGCCCCGCTGGCAACGATTGTCGGGACCGTCAAGGATGAGGCGGGAGAGCCATTGATCGGTGCGATTGTTGCGCTGCTCGAGCCGCATGCCAGGGGAAAAGAACTCCAGAGTGTCCGGACGGACACGAAGGGGAAGTTCGCCGCGACCATTGCTCCCGGCGCCTACCGTTTGCGGGCCACGGCCGCCGGCTTCTCCTCCCTCTTGACCCGCGTTCAGCTCGACCGGTCGGGAAGGGTGACCTACGACTTTGCGTTGAAGCGGACCGACACGCTGGTCTTCAAGCGCGGGGACAGCGATGACTACCGCTGGATTGCCCGCAGTGTCCCACGACAGATTCTCAAGCTGCTTCCCGGGGCGGAGATCGACCCGAACACGGACGCGGATCTCTCAGCGCGGCGGGCCACCTTTCGCGGCATGGCTCAGTTCCTCATGACTCCGGGAGTGCCTCGGGGCACCGCCGGAATCCTGCCTGGACAGAATTTCTATGGAACCAACTTTGCGATGGCCGGGGGGCTCGATGGCCGGATCGAGGTGGCCTTGATCGGTCAACGAGGCGCTGGTGTCGCCGCGCCTCAGCGGTTGACCGCGATCGCCTCGATGCGGACCGCCGGACAGCAGGAGACGACGGCGACCATCAGCTACGGCCAATTCTCCCTCCGCAGTCCCTTCACGGGGCTCGGTTCTGTCCTGCCGGGAGAGACCCTCAACCAGCTTTCCATCTCGTCCAGCAGTTCCTGGCAACTGACCGACTCGCTCCTCGTCGTCTACGGTCTCGACTATGCTACCTTCATCGGTTCGGCGGCTCGTGAACACGAGAGCCTGCTCCCGCAGGTGGCAATTCAGTACCTGGCCAATCCACGCTGGCGCTTGCACGGAGGGGTGACGCCCGGACGACAGCGGGCCCGACTCTCTCTTGAAGCGTTTCGCGGCGAGACGATCGAGCAGCCCCTCGAAACGGTCGCTCCCGAGATCGCCTTTGCCGATCAGCACCCCCTGGTCGATCACAGCCGTCGCTACGAGGCAGGCGTCGAACGCCTCTTCGATGGCGGAAGCGGCTCGATTGGCACGACGCTCTTCTACGATCAGATCGATGGACACGGCGTTGGCCTGTCGCCCTTCTTTGCCAGCGGATCTCTCTCCCAGATCACCGCCGGAGGAGCTGTCCCACAGGTGCGGGCGCTGCACGGGAATGTTCGCGGAGGGCGAGTGGTGATTCGTCGTGCACTCACCGATCGAATCACCGCGACCCTGGGCTACAGCGCTGGTCACGGTCGTCACGTGTACGATCTCCGAGCCACGAGTGGCTCTCCCGCGGGCAACTTCCACGAGCGTCTCTTCCAAGTCGCGACCGGGCAGGTCGACCTCGACTTGGTCGACCAGACGGGCACTCGGATCTCGACCGTTCTGCGGCTGACCCCCTCGCCGCTCCTTTTTGCC
>JBMUAP010000043.1:0-11878 GCA_049454155.1 Blastocatellia bacterium | reverse complement strand
TTTTGCGAGTCTCTTCGAGGATTGGATGGTTCCACATGGCTAGTCCTCCAACTCTTCCGGAGTGCAAATGATTGGGGCAACATACCCTTCTTCTCGGCATACCTGCTCAATCTTACTCCGCATCTTGGCATTGGCGATATGCTTGCAGTTCCATGTCAATAGATAATCCATTCCGTTGATGCAAGCCACGGCAATATGAAGAGCATCTTGCACTGCCTTGATCGGGATCGCGTGGGATTGAACGAGGGTTTCTGCCAGTCGTATGACCGATTCGTCAATCTCCAGCAAAGGCATATTCTCAAGTACAGCCAATCGTTTTTCAGCAGCTTGTCGATCGCCCGCCTGCGCTTCTTCAAGAACAATCTGGGAGATGAAGTGATCATCTTGGTGGCGTTGATTCTCCCACCAATCCAACGTTAGCTGTTGATGAGCTGCGACAATGATGTCGCGGCTTGGACGTGCGGCGAGATAGCTGACAACACTGGTTTCAATGTAGATTGCGGCTCTGTTCATCGTGAAAATGAGAGTCCATTTCTAATGAGATGTCCGCTCGGCAGACAGATACAAGCAACTCCTTGACGAAGATCCGTATGGTGCGGAGTGTACACCAGGGGGGCGTCCTCCCCAAGAGAACCGCGGCACGACGACCATCTCCTCGGATACCTGGACCATGCACAAGGGCCCGGGAGACACTATCGATCTCCCAGGCCCTTGTTTTTAGTCCCTTCCCACTGCGGGGAAGATCCCATCATTCCGGGATCGCAGACTAGAACTGGAACCGTGCCCCCAACTGCATCTGGAAGGGAGCTCCCGGATTGTTGTTGAGCAGATAGTTGCCGTTGACGTCCTTGACGCGGAGGAAGTTCCGGTTGGTCGGAGCGGCAAACCCGCAGTTCCGCGGAACCGGTGACGCACAGTAGTTGGTCACCTGGGCCCCGGAGAGCTGGATGTTCTCCATGTTGAGGAGGTTGAAGAACTCGGCGGAGAGGGTCAAGCGACGCGACTCCCCGAGGGAGATCCCCTTCTGAAGCCGGAGATCAATTTCATACCTCGCGAGGTTGCGGAACCCATTACGGATGAACGGCACACCGGGAGCCGAGTACGGCCGATCCGGGCCGCCGATATCCTCGTTGAAATCAGAGCCAACCGAGGCGTCGATCGGGAGTCCGGAAAGAAGTCGTGCCGCGCTTGATGCCTCGAAGCCGAGCGGAAGGAAGACGACCGTGTTGGCGACGAACTGGTGCCGACGATCGAGCCGCGAGAAGCTGAACTCGGGTGCGAGATTGTAGGCATTCTCGAAGGCAATTCCACCCGCATCCCGCTCGTTGTCATCATTTGAGAGCGAGCGCGAAAGGGTGTAGAAGGCATTGAATTGGGCGTACTTGCTGCGATAGTTGGCGCGCAGAACCACGGCTTGGTAGACGGAACGGCCCGTCGACTCCCGGACTTGGACGCTGCCAAGGCTGGGAATCGGGCGGTCGATCGCCGGGCGTCCCGCCGCTCCCCGCAACCCGAAGAAGGGACGCAACGCCGGATCACCCGCCAGTACCGTCGGTGTTGGAAGATTGAGGTTCCGGTTACGCTGCAGGTAGATCGTGTTGACTTGGCTGTAGTCAACGCCAACATTGAGGCCACGGGCGATCTCACGCTCGATCCCACCCCCCCACTGGTAAGACTTCGGATTCTTGTAATCGTCTGCCCAGGTGATCGGCTGCGCCCCCGTGAAGGGATCGAAATTGGCTAAGCCGAGCGCCCCAGCAATCGACTGAATCTGCTGAGGGGTAATGATCGGAAGGTTGTCAAGCGTAAAATTGTTGAGATCGATACCAATGAGTTTGAGCTGCTTGTAGACCGTATTGTTCGGGTTGCCGACTGGAACACGAAACGGCAGCTGAACGGAAAGGTCTCCGGGAGTCTCCCGAAAATTGTTGAGCGGGCCCGCCAGGAGAAGCATCGGCGTGCGCGCATAGTAGATCCCGCTGAAGGCGCGAATCACCGTCTTCCCACCCCCCGTCGGATCCCAGGCCAACCCAAGACGTGGTCCCAGCTGATTGGTCACATCAGGAATGAAACTCGGGTCAACTGTGTGACCAGATGGGAACTGGAACCCACGAACCTTGTCGAGCAACAGCCGATTGGTCGCCTCAGGGGCTGGGTTGTACTGCCCCTCCCAACGCAGACCATAGTTGAGAGTCAAGTTGGGCCGAACACGCCACGAATCTTGCGCGTAAAGTGCAAACTCATTCACCGCCATGTCCAAGCGACCATTCCCGATTTGTCGAAGATAGGTCACACTTGTCGAATCAAATCGATCGACAGTCCCCGATTGAACGTTCGGAGTATAGGACAAGATATCCAGCAGCGTCGCTGGATTTGTCCCTTGAATGCTGAATGCTCCAAACTGGTTGAAAGCAAACGTCTGGTCAGCAAAGACATGGTTGACCTCAGCCCCAAACTTGAAGCTGTGGTTGCCTTTGATGAGGGTCAGATTGTTGAAGACCTGCATCCGCCAGTCGAACTGGGTCGTCGGAAGGAAGTTGACTGTTCCAAACCGTCCAATCGCGTTGGTGACCGTTGGGGCTTCCGCATTGGCCAAGCGCGGGCGAACCTCACGCGAGTACTGAGCACGCAACTCATTGATCAGGTTCGGCTTCAGAAAGCTGGTCAGCTGTCCAACAATCGTGTATGAACGATTTCGCTCTGTACCGTTGTTGGTCAACGCGCTGACAGTATTCGGAAAGAGCTGATTCCCGGTTGAGTTGGCGTTGAGCGCCCTATTCCAGCTCTGGTTGTAGCGAATATTGAGCCGATTGGCCTCGCTGAAATTGTAATCGAAGCGGCCGAGATAGGCGATCGCGTCGTTCGTCTGATCGAAGGGGGTCTCGAGGGACTTATAGTAGTTGAAGGCCTCACGTGTCGCATCAGTCGGCGTCACATTCTGCAGAAGGTTGAAGAAGACAAAGCGGGGGTTGGTGAACTTCTGCTGTTCATACGAACCGAAGAAGAAGGCCTTATCTTTCTTGATTGGTCCGCCAATCGAACCACCAAACTGCTGTTGAGTTGGCGCGACATTGACGTTCTGACCCAAGTTCCGCTGGAGTGCCTCGTAGTATGAGTTCTTGCGCGAAAGATCCTGCGGTCGGAGCAGATAGAAAGCGGTGCCTCGGGTCTGGTTCGTTCCCGACTTGGTCACCGCCGTCACGACCCCGCCCGTCGACCGCCCGAACTCGGCAGAGTAACCAGAAGCGACGACCTGAAACTCCTTGATCGACTCCTGGGGAATGGTGAAGGCACTATTCGACCGCTCACCTCCACGGATCCCACCAAAAAAGGGCTGGTTGTAGTCCATCCCGTCGATATTGATATTGGAATTGATGCCGCGCTGACCGGAGAGCGAGATCTGGCCGCGCTGCGGATCGACCTGGGCGGTCGGTGTCAGCGTGACGAAGTCTTGGAATCGGCGGCCATTGATCGGCAGGTTGGCGATCGAGGCCTCATTGATCAGGGCATCCGGCTGCGAGACTGTCGTCTGGATGGCGTCGGCCGTCACCGTGATCGTTTCTGAGACGGCCCCGACTCCGAGCGTCAGGTTGATTTCGGTGACCTGCCCGACCTTGACTTGGACATTGGCCACTTCCCGTTTGGCGAATCCGCTCGCCTCCGTCGTCAGGAGGTAGACCCCGGACGGAACCAGCACGAAGCGGTAGATCCCGCTCTCGTTTGAAGTGGTGCTCAACTCAAGCCCGGTCTCGGTGTTGGTGATCCGCACCGCCGCTCCCGCGACTGCGGCTCCCGTCGAATCCCGCACCACGCCCGAGATCTGGCCCGTGCTTCCCTGGGCCTGCCCAAGCACTTGCCGCACTCCGACAATCATCAGCAGCGACAATGAGAGTGCCGCCACCGTCCCACGAATGATCGTTTGCTTCCCCATAGAATTTTGCCTCACTTGAAAAATTGTTCTCCCTCCAGTTCCGGGCGCGCCGGGTAGCGCGCGGGAAACCGGACCGATGCGTCGAAGCCCGCCTGCACAAACGGTACGAAGGCTGGGAATTGATGTCGATCGATCAGCTGGTCATGATGTCCTTGCCCCACCCAGGTCCCCCTGGAAAGCCGACCGGACCAGCCGTTTCTCTCCCCTTCCCGACACGACTCTCCCCAAACGGGGTGCGAGCGTGCGCTTTTGCCATTCCAGCAAGCTTCCTTGGCCTTGCCAACCTCTGTGCCGACCTTCGGTGCGGTCACGGGTGACAATCGCCAGGACGTCAGTCAACTCTCTTCTCCTGTCCAGTCCATTCTCACGAACCGATATGGCCATCCCCACCAACGGAGAGGGTAGGCCGCCATCCCCTCGATTCGGAGGAATCAGATCCCGGGATCTTTCCTGAGCACAAGGGGCCGCCGAGGCCGTCCTACGTGTCCATTCTCGGGTTGCGTGCACGGTGATTGAATCCGTACTTCGATAAAATAGGTGCTTAGTTCCTGTCGCGGTAGGTATGAAAGAGTAGAACAGTGAAGCGGGAAGGTCAAGTTAAGTTGCCCTTAGCTGCAAGGGGCAGGTGACCCCGCCAATCAACAACGCCGCGCAGGAGAATCAACGAAGAGGCCGTTTGACACCTGTACCGATGGCCTCAACCGGCCTCTTTCAGTCAACCAGGAGGTTCTCTCTCAAGAAGAGAGAGGGTGATTAGAACTCACCCATTCCCCCGCCGCCCGGCGGCATGGCCGGCGCCTTCTTCTCCTCCGGAATCTCGGAGATGAGGGCCTCGGTGGTCAGCATGAGCGCCGCAATCGACGCTGCATTCTGCAGGGCGGTGCGGGAGACCTTGGCGGGATCGATGACGCCCGCCTTGACGAGGTCCTCGAACTGCTCGGTCTCGGCGTTGAAGCCGACGTTCTCGGCCTTCTCCGCCTTGACGCGCTCGACGATGACAGCGCCTTCGCGGCCAGCGTTCTCAGCGATCTTGCGGAGGGGCTCTTCGAGAGCGCGGCGGACGATGTTGACACCAATCGCCTCGTCCTCATCCTCCAGCTTGAGACCTTCGAGGGCCTTCGCTGCGCGGACGAGGGTCACGCCCCCACCGGGAACGATTCCCTCTTCGACGGCGGCACGCGTCGCGTGCATCGCGTCCTCGACACGGGCCTTCTTCTCCTTGAGTTCAGTCTCGGTGGCGGCACCAACCTTGATCACCGCAACTCCGCCGACCAGCTTCGCCAGCCGCTCCTGGAGCTTCTCGCGGTCGTAGTCGGAGGTCGTCTCCTCGATCTGACGACGGATGGTCGCGACACGACCCTGAATATCCGCCTGCTTGCCAGCGCCCTCGACGATCGTCGTGTTGTCCTTGTCGATCGTCACCTTCTTGGCCCGGCCAAGGTCCTCCAGCTTGACGTTCTCGAGCTTGATCCCGAGGTCCTCGCTGATCACCCGACCACCGGTGAGGATGGCAATGTCCTCGAGCATCGCTTTGCGGCGATCGCCAAAGCCAGGAGCCTTGACGGCACAGACCTGGAGCGTGCCACGGAGACGGTTGACGACCAGGGTGGCCAGTGCCTCACCTTCGACATCCTCGGCGATGATGAGGAGCGGCTTGCCCATCTTGGCGACCTGCTCGAGCAGCGGGAGGAGATCCTTCATCGAGCTGATCTTCTTCTCGTTGAGAAGGATCATCGCGTTCTCGAGGGAGGCTTCCATCCGCTCTGCGTCAGTGACGAAGTAGGGCGAGAGGTAGCCCCTGTCGAACTGCATTCCCTCGACCACCTCGAGAAGGGTATCGAGTGACTTCGACTCCTCGACGGTGATGACACCATCCTTGCCGACCTTCTTCATGGCTTCGGCAATGATGCCGCCGATCGTCGTGTCGCCATTGGCCGAGACGGTGCCGACCTGGGCGATTGCATCCCCCTTGACCGGCTTGGCCATCTCCTGGATCGCGGTGACGGCCCGCTCGACTGCCTTCTCGATCCCCCGCTTGAGCGCCATCGGGTTGGCACCCGCCGCGACCGTCTTGACCCCTTCCTTGAAGATGGCCCGGGCGAGAACCGTCGCCGTCGTCGTTCCGTCACCGGCCACGTCGGAGGTCTTCGAAGCCACCTCACGGACCATCTGCGCGCCCATGTTCTCGAGCGAATCCTTCAGCTCGATCTCCTTGGCGACCGTCACCCCGTCTTTGGTGATGGTCGGGGAGCCAAACTTCTTGTCGATGACCACGTTGCGGCCCTTGGGACCCAGCGTGATCGCGACCGCATCCGCCAACTGGTTGACTCCCCGCAGAATCGCCTGCCGGGAATCCTCGCCATGAATCACCTGCTTTGCCATATTTCTCTTCTTCCTCCTGCGATTGAACTGTTCCCCAGTTCTTGCCACTTCCCGATCCGGCGGTGGGATTCTCATTCCGGCCTTGGACGGTCTCCTGCCTGCTCCGAATCCACTGCCTGTCGATCGATCTTCTGACTCTCTTCAACGGACAAAGGCCCGCGTCGGGGCCCGGGCGACTACTTTGCGCCCTTGCCCTTGGCGGTCCCCTCGATGACACCCAGCACGTCATCCTCGCGAAGGATCAACAGCTCTTCGCCATCCAGCTTGATCTCGGTGCCAGAATACTTGCCGAAGAGAACTCGATCCCCTGGCTTGAGGTCGATCGTGGTCCGCGTGCCGTTGTCGAGCAACTTACCGTTTCCCACCGCCAGAACCTCACCCTCCTGCGGCTTCTCCTTGGCGGTATCCGGGATGTAGAGCCCTCCGCGCATCTGCTCCTGCTCCTCCATCCGCTTGACAATAATCCGATCATTCAAGGGTCGAATCGACGACGCCATAATTTCCATTCTCCTTTCGTATCACCAATGAACGCGGGATGAACGGTCTCCCACCATCCCATCTCGACTCTTTTGCTTGCCTGAACCTCTCAACGGACAGCCGCAACCAGTTCCAACCCGACCATCCCTCCCTCGCCCCAACGCGGACTACCCGCAGCCCGCCAGCTCACGCGCTCTCTTTCAGACGCTGTTAGCACTCCAGGCAAAGGAGTGCTAAGTATAAAAATCGAGTCGGCGCTTGTCAAATCGAGAAATGAGGGGGGTCAATCTGCCTGGGCGGTCTGGGAGGGGAGTGGGGGGGAGTAGCCGGCAAGTCGCTTGCTGAGCGTATTGCGATGGATTCCGAGTTCGGCGGCGGCACGGGAGAGGTTCTGGTTGTGGCGGGCGAGGACCTGGAGAATGAACTGCTTCTCGAACTCGCGGACCGCCTCCTCAAAGAAGATGCCCTGGGAGATCATCTGTTGGATCAGGCGTTCGAGATCGGTCTTCATCGATGACTCTCCGAGAGGCGCGGCGCTCTCCGCCAAGGGATTGAGGAGGAGAACGGACCGTGCAGGGCCGAAGGCATTACTGCGACAGAGCAACCGTGGGCAACGGCTTGCCCGTGAGCAGAAGATAGGCTTCGAGGTAACGCGCGCTGGTCGCCTCCACGATGTCGTCTGGGAGAGGAGGAGCCGGTGGCTGTTTATCCCAGTCGAGGGTTTCGAGGTAATCCCGGACGAACTGTTTATCGAAAGAAGGGGGAGAAGTACCCGGGCGATAGCGATCGACGGGCCAGAAACGGGATGAGTCGGGGGTCAGAGCCTCGTCGATGAGGACGATGCGACCGTCGCGCAGACCGAACTCGAACTTGGTATCGGCGATGATGATGCCGCGTTCGGCAGCGTAGGCGGCGGCCTGTCGATAGAGGGCCAGGCTGGTCTGCTCGAGGGAGCGGGTCAGATCAGCGCCGAGGTGGGCTGCCATCGTCGCAACGGAGACGTTGATGTCATGCCCCGATTCCGCTTTGGTCGCCGGGGTGAAGATCGGCGTGGGGAGCTGGGCCGCTTGCGGCAGGTCTGGGGGGAGGAGGTGTCCGCAGACAGCACCGGTGTCGCAATACTCCTTCCAGCCGGAGCCAGCGAGATAGCCTCGAACGACACACTCGAAGGGAAGAACTTCCGCTCGCCGAACGAGCATGGCGCGTCCCGTCAACCAGCGGCGGGACTCCGCCGAGAGGCGCGCCAGCAGAGAGGAGGGAAAGTGGTCAAGGTCGGCCGTCACCAAGTGGTTCGGGACGAGCCCGGCCAATTGGTGAAACCAGAAGACAGAGAGCTGGGTCAAGACCTCACCTTTGTGAGGGATGGGGTTGGGCAGAATGCAGTCAAAGGCGGAGAGACGATCGGTCGCCACCATCAGCAGGTGGTCCGAATCGACCTCGTAGAGATCGCGAACCTTGCCGCTACGCAGAAAGGGGAGTTCAAGATCCACTCCACCTCCTGTCCCCCTCCCGTCCGGCCTATCCAGTTGGTCACTGCCCATCACCACGTCCCCCTTGCCAACGTCGCCGTTGGGCCATCTGCCCCGGTCCTCCCCTGCCCGCTCTCCCCTTCTCCTCCATGGCGATCTATCGGGAGAGCCCGGGACGAGAGTTCCGGGCTCACTCCGCGGTCGGCTCCAGCGGGGAATGTCTGGGTTGGCGGTTGTTCCTTGAGGAGAACACTTCGCTCCGCTCTTTCCTGAAGGGGCGCATTATTGAGGCCGGGAGTGGCTTTGTCAAGACAGGTCGGATCGCCAACCAATCGCCTCGAGGGCAAGAAACGCTTGCGATCATCCCGCCAACAGGGGTAAACCAATCCTGCAATTGGAGACGTCCTGACAGAAGTGTCGACCGAATCTCTTGTGGAGGGGAACTTCCGATGACCCCAGTTATCTGGACGCAGAACTACGATCCCGCTGGCTTCTGGCCACTTTCGACGATCATCGCAGCGCTGCCAGTGCTGACTCTCTTCTTCGCACTGGTTGCGCTGAAGAAGCGGGTCTGGGTATCGGCGATGTGGGGAATGTTGATGGCGGTGGTGCTGGCACTGCTCGTCTTTCGAATGCCGGCGGGGATGGTCGGCGCGGCGGCGTTGCATGGAGTGATCTTTGGGCTGTTGCGCATTGCCTGGATCATCATCGCCTCGATGTTCCTCTACAACGTCGCCGTCGAGACCGGGCAGTTCGAGGTGATGAAAGATTCGATCGCCAATCTCTCTTCGGACAAGCGGCTGCAATTGATCCTGATCGCCTTCTGTTTCGGAGCGTTCCTGGAAGGGACAGGGGGAGGTGGAGCGCCGGTGGCGATCGCCGGGGCGTTCTTGATCGGCCTCGGGTTCAACCCATTCCAGGCGGCGACACTCTGCTTAGTGGCCAATACCGCCCCGGTGGCCTGGGGGGGAGTCGGCAATCCACTGCGGATTCTCTCCGGAGTGACGGGGCTGGATGAGGCGGCGCTGAGCGCCATGACCGGTCGGATCTTGGCACCGCTCTCGGCGATCCTGCCGCTCTGGTTGGTACGGAGCATGGTCAACTGGAGAGGGACACGCGAGGTCTGGCCGGCACTGGCAGTGAGCGGGCTCTCCTTTGCCGGAATGCAGTTCTTCTGGTCGAACTACATGGACAACCGGCTGGTCGATGTCGTCGCGGCGCTCTTCTCGTTGCTGGTCATGGTCGTGTTCCTGAAGATCTGGCGACCGGCCAACCTGCTGCGGGCGGATGGCGGCGCAATGCGTGCGAATATTCGCCACCACTCGACCCGTGCGGTCCTGAAGGGCTGGTCGCCCTTCCTGCTCGCCTCGGTCTTGATCTTCATCACGGGCTACCCGACGATCAACCAATATCTGACCCTCAGTTCGTGGAGGCACCCGATGCCGGGCCTGCACAACCAAGTGCTGCGGGTGCCGCCGGTCGCTCCCAACCTGCCAGAGGCGGCGATCATCGACTGGAACCTCCTCTCGTTGCCGGGCACGGCCATCTTCCTCGGGACGATCCTCGCGTCGATCCTCCTCGGGCTCTCGGTGGGTCGGACCTGTCGGATTTTCGTCCGGACCTGTCGGGAGCTGACTCCGTCCCTCGCCGCGATCAGCTTCATGGTTGGGCTCGCCTATGTCACCCGGTACTCTGGCATGGACACGGTGATGGGGTTGAGTCTGACCAGGACGGGCGTGCTCTACCCCTTCTTTGGGACGATGCTTGGCTGGCTCGGGGTGGCGCTGACGGGAACAGACGCCGGCTCCAACGCCCTCTTCGGCAACCTGCAGAAGGTGACGGCGGAGCAGCTCGGGCTCAGCGCAATCCTCATGGCCTCGGCCAATTCAGCAGGAGGGGTGATGGGCAAGATGATCGACGCCCAGTCGATCGTCGTCTCCTCTGCGGCGACCCAGCAGGTGGGCAACGAAGCGGCCATCTTCAAAGCCGTCTTCAAGCACAGTATCGTCTTGGCATTCCTGGTCGGAATCATCGTCATGCTCTTTGCCTTCGCCTTTCCAGAACTGATTCCGCAATAACGCGCCCAATCATTCCAAGATCCGTCATCCAGGCGGGATCGAGAAACCAAACGCACGCGGGACATCTTCCCCAAGCTCAGCCCGAAGCTGGGAAAACGCGACGAAGAGTGGCTCAAGAACAGAATGTTGGACCCGCTCTTGGCAGGGGAAGAGCGGCCCGCCTGTCAGCCACCGCCGCTCCGATTTTTCGTCACCCGTGGGGTGCTGCGCCCTTGAAACAACCGCAGGTGCGCTATACACTCAGGCGTCGCCTGGAAAGCTGCACGTCGTGTGTCCTGTTACTCTCTTCCCCCTACTTCCAGCATGACTTGAAGCTTTTTTGCTCTTTCGCGGAGAAGTTCGGTCCAGGGAGCAACTGTCACCTGACCGTCAAAGTCAGGGGGGGGCCTCTCGACGAAAGCGTCTTGGAGAAGCGAGCAGCCTGGCCTGACGATCGCCTCTCAACAGGGGGCGCCAGAGAGAGACCGCGCAGCGCCGAGCACCAGGATCAGGGAGAATCGATGTATGAACAAACCGCCAACGAGCAACTCCGAGCCTCCGGCCAAGGCAACCGCCCCGGGAAAGGAGAAGTTACTGGTCGTCGAGGACGATCCCGCCATTCAGCGAATGATCTCCGACTACTTTCGTCGCCAAGTCGGGTATGAGGTCTTGACCGCGGGCGACGGGGAGATCGGGGTGCGGATGGCGCTGAGCGATCAGCCAACGGTGATGATCCTCGACCTGATGTTGCCGCGACTGGACGGGTTGACCGTCTGCCGGCAGGTCCGCGAGCGGTACCCAACGCTGCCGATCATCATGCTGACCGCGAAGGACGATGTCGTCGACAAGGTGCTTGGCCTCGAAATGGGCGCCGACGACTACATGACCAAGCCCTTCAGCCTTCGCGAACTCGAAGCGCGACTGAAGAGTGTCCTGCGCCGGACACGCGCCCGCAGCAGCGACCCAGAGGAGAGTGAGCAGACCCCGATTGTCCGCGGCTCCCTGCGCATCGATCCGGCCCGCCGCGAAGTGACCATCGGGGAGCGCATCGTCGATCTCACCCCCAAGGAGTTTGAGCTGCTCTCCCTTTTCGCCGCCCATCCGGGACGTGTCTACTCCCGCAAGTACCTCCTCGAGAATATCTGGGACTACACCTACAGCGGGTATGACCGAACCATCGACTCGCACATCAACCGGCTGCGCGCCAAGATCGAGGAGAATCCGGACGACCCCAAGCTCGTCCTGACGGTCTGGGGAGTAGGCTACAAGTTCAACGACGAATCGGATTGATTCCTCCGTGGAGATCCTCGGGGGAGAAGGATCACGGGTCCTCGGGCTTCCCCTTCTTTCCTTTGCGCAATGGCTGGGGGGAAGGTTGCGCAGGAGGCTCCGCGCGAGGAGCAGCAGGAGCGGCCTGAGGAGTACTGATTCGGCTTCGTGTCGCCACCCGATCTGATCCACTAGCGGGGGCAGAGGGGGCCGAAGGGGGCGCTCCTCCAGAAGGAGCCGGCGACGCTGAGGTCGGGGGTGGGGGGGGGACCTCGCGGGTTGACGCTTGGCGT
>JBMUAP010000042.1:0-11896 GCA_049454155.1 Blastocatellia bacterium | reverse complement strand
AAGTGAGGTGGCCGGCAAGGGGACCCTCTACCGGGTACGTCACGGCCGCTTCGCGACGCCGGCGAAGGCCCGTCAGGCTGGGACGGCTCTGCAATCGCGCGGAGTGATCGAAAGCTTCTTTGTTGCCCCATACGAACCTCCCTTGGCCTGGGCTCCGAAGTCGAATGGCCCTGCTCCATCCCCCCCTCCGGGCCCCGCTTTGGCAGAGGAGGGCCGGGCCGCCCCCCCGTCGCCTCCCTCGATTCGATATCAGGAAGTGGTCGATCCATCAAGCGGCTATTCGTTCGAGGTTCCGGCTTCGTGGCGCGGGGGGATGGTCAACGAGACAGACCGGCAACGCAAAGGGATCGACTCCGGGGCGATCTTCCAGTCTCCCCCAGATCAGGCATTTGTCAATGTCGTCTGGAATGGGCTCCCCAACGCGCACCAGAAGGAGAGTGAGCTGATTCTGGCGATGATCCTCCACGGTCTGCGCGCGGGCGAAGGCGTCAAGCAGCTGGAAGAGATCAGCCGTCGCGTCGAGAGCTCCAAAGACGGAATTGTCCGCACGCATCTCGAACTTGTCGCGACCTTTCAGGTTGCGGAAGGCGAGCCGCTCCTCGATTTCGAGGGACGGGCGGTGGTTTTGCAGACCCCCCGCGGCATCCTGCTCGTCTCCTGCTTCTACGGCTTTGACGCGCCGCCCGAGACCAAGGCGCAGGTAGAGCACATTCTTGCCTCGGCCAAAGCGCCGTAGGCGAGGGGAAAGGGAAGAGGGGAGAGGGGAGAGGGGCGAGGGAAGAGGGAAGAGGGGCGAGGGGAAAGGGAAGAGGGGAGAGGGAAGAGGGAAGAGGAGAGAGCGGTGAGTGAGGCACGGAGGTTTTTCAAGAGGCGAATCGCCCACACGCTCCTCATCTTTCTCTCGCCCCTCGCCCCTTCCCCCTTCCCCCTTCCCCCTCTTCTCGCCTAGAGTGTCTCACTCGGACGATCCAGCAGGAAGCTCCGGGTCTCGCGCAGGAAGAGGGCGAGTTGGTCGTGGTGGACCCAATGCCCCGCCTCGGGGACGGAGATCAACCGGTAGTTCCGCAGTGCAGTCGTTCGGCCATCCTCCTCCGGATTCTTCGCCCAGCTCTCCATTCCCCAGAAGAGAAGGACCGGTGCGGTGATGGCGGCGAGGATCTCCTCCGCGTCCCCTCGATGATGCCCCACTGGAGGGAAGACCCGCACGAAATTGTCAAATTTCCAACTGAGGGATCCGTCCGGGTTCCAATTGGTTCCGTGGAGGGTCAAATTGCGTGCGACCTCTTCCCGCAGGTGGGGATTGGCTTCACGCATCCGCGCGGCGGCCGCATCCAGCCCTGGGTACCGACGTGGATCGCGCGTCTCCAGGTTCCGGATCTGCTGAATCCAGCGCCGGTATCGCTGCGGAGCCGGATGGTGGACCGCATGAGTCGGCGGAGGACCAAGCCCCTCGATCGAGACCACCTTCCGCACCCGCTCCGGATAGATCCCCGCATAGAGCAAGGCAACGATCCCACCCAGGCTGTGCCCGATCAGGTCGACCGGCCCGTCCGTCACCGCGTCGATCAAGGCTGACAGATCGAGGATGTGCTCGGCAATCGAATAGAGGGCCCCGGGCGCCTGCTGACTGTTGCCATGCCCCCGCAGGTCGTGCGCGTAGACGTGAAAGTCTGCAGAGAGATCCCGCGCCACCCAGTCCCAATTCCGTGCGTGATCGAGCCCTCCGTGCACCAGCATCAGCGGAGGTCTTCCCTCTGCTCCCCAGTCCCAGAGCTGCAACTTCAGCCGGTGCGAATAGAAAAAATGGGAGATTGGTTCCACGCAATATTCCTCGTCGTTTTCTGCTTGTCTGGATCGCACGCTCGAACCCCTTGCCATCGTACCTTTCCCTCCCCTCAACCGGCAAGCAGACAACCCTCTCGATTGTCGGGGGAGTGTGGCGGGTTGAATCTCACATTCTTTCCGAATTTATGGACAAGATACGATTTTTCGGATGGAGCGAGGCGGATAGGCGAATGAACGCAGCCGATCATCGATGACTCGTTGATCGGCTGAGATTTTTTAATTGACAGAAAATAAACTGGTAAGGAAATCTTTCCGTTCTCCCCGCCGTGCCTTGTCGCAAGAGGGGGCATAGTTTGTGCATGAAGGATTCGCGAATAATAAACTGACCAACAAACACACGGATCATTCCTGCGCCAATACACGAGCACCCATTGGCGACGAACAAGCAGCCCATCCAACTGAAGATCATTGGTTCGTTGACCCCGATGAGAAGAGATCGGGCTTAAAGCAGCAGAATTGAGCGGGAAAATTGCCCGCCACCGGCCAAGCTGGGGCCCCTGGCAGCTCAGCGGTCTTGGATTCTGCAATATCTGCAATATCTGCAATATCTGCAATATTGGATAAGAAAAAGGTCAGTGGTTGTGGGAAAGGACCACTTCGGCCAGTTCCGAGAGCTCTGGCAATTGTCGGAGCAAGAAAGTCGGCAGGTTCTTGGGAAGTACAGCCAAGAAGGCAACAAGAAGGCAAGAGGACAACAGGAGAGAAAACGATATGACGGGATGGATGAGAACGAGAGAGGTTACCCGAGCGAACCGTACTATCTGGGCGATTCAAAGTCTGGTGCTGGTGGGGCTTCTGGGCGCAGTGTTGCATGCGCAAGTTTCGACCTCGCGCGTCACGGGGGTGGTCAGCGACAAGGCGGGAGCGGTCGTCGCTGGGGCCCGTGTGGCGTTGACCAACGAGGGAACAGGCGCCACCTTTGCCGCGGTCACTTCGGCGACTGGCGTCTATATCTTCGAAGCGATTCAGGTCGGGACCTACACGGTGACCGTCGAGATGGATGGCTTCAAGCGCCTCGTGGCGAGGAGCAACATCCTGACGATCGGGGTCCCGTTGACGGTCAACGTCGAGTTGGAGGTCGGCGGAACCGAAGAACAGGTCGAAGTGGTCGGCTCGTTCGAGCGCGTTCAGACCTCGACCTCGGGGAACCTGGGGGGGCTGATCGACAACAAGATGCTGGTCGACCTTCCGCTCGGTCTCGAGTCGGGGACAGGAGGGCGCAACCCCTTGATCTTTGTCCGTCTGCAGCCGGGGGTCAACACCGGGGCCAACACGGGGGGCGGCTCGCACGTCAATGGGGCTCGTGACCGTGCGTTCAACTACACCCTCGACGGGATCGACATCAACGAATCGTCGGCGGGTGGATCGGAGTTCTCGCCGATCCGGACCAATCCCGACGCACTCCAGGAGCTCCGTGTCATCACCAGCAACGCCACCGCCGAGTTTGGCCGTTCGAGCGGTGCGCAGGTTGCCCTCGTCACCAAGTCGGGGACGAACGAGTTTCACGGCAACCTCTTCTACTGGTATCGCGGCAGTGCGCTGGCGGCCAATGAGTGGGGCAACAACCTCAACGGGATCGCCCGGCCGTTCTTGTTGCAGCATCAGTTCGGCGGCGACGTTGGCGGCCCGGTGATCAAGGACCGGACCTTCTTCTTTTTTAACTATCAGGGTCAGCGGCAGGTCAGCCCTTTCGTGCGGACCCGGACGGTCTACACCCCTCTCGCCAAGCAGGGGATCTTCCGCTACGTTGTCGGCGGTCGGAACATCAACGCCGGGCAGCCGGGTGCCTCGGTCGACCAGGCGGGGAATCCGACACGGCCAGACTGTTCCGCGACAGTGACGACCAACTGCATTGCTTCGCTCAACGTCCTGCAGAATGACCCACGACGGCTTGGCGCCGATCCCGCGACGCAGCGGATCATGGGCCTGCTGCCGAATCCGAACAACTACAACGTTGGGGACGGACTCAACACGGCTGGGTTCAACTTCAGTGGAGGGCGACGCGACCCACAGAAGGACTTCACCTTCAAGGTTGACCACAAGTTCAATGACCGCAACACGGCCTTCGTCCGCTACTCGTGGGGCGAGCAGAACACGGTCAACGATACGACCAATTCGGGAGAGCCGCGCTATCCAGGCCTTGCCCCGTGGGTCAACACCGAACGCTCTCCCCGTAACTTGGCCGCCAACTACCGCCGGGTGATCAACAACAACCTCGTCAATGAGGTGGTCGCGGGCTACAACCGGTTCACCTTCAATTTCATCAATCCGTCGGCGGAAGCCGAGCCCTTCTCGATCGTCACGGTCAATCCGAGCGATCCGCTGAGCTTCACGGTGGGGAACTTGCGGACGGTGACGACGGTCCAGTTTGTCGACAACCTCAGCTGGACGGCGGGCGCACATCTGGTCAAGGCGGGAGTCAACTTCCGCTACCAGCAGCACAAGGACATTCGTGGCTCGATCGGAGGACAGAACTCGGCCCCGGTTGTCAACCTGAGCACCCCGGTCAATGTTGCTTGTCTTGGCGGAGCGTTTGGAGCCGGTGGAACGGCTGGGGTCAACGCAAGTGGGCAGGAGCTCTTCTGCCTCCCCGATACGGTTGCCGGGCGTCCCCTCTTCATCAACGCCCTCGATCGTCCCCGGATGCAGGGGCTGGTCAATGACCTTCTTGGGCGAATTGGGTCCATCCGTCAGGGGTTTGTCTCCTCGACCGATCTCTTCAGCTACCAAGAAGCTGGGTCCCGCTTCATTAACGACGCGCGGTATCCCGAGTATGACTTCTACCTGCAGGACACGTGGCGCGTCCGCCCCAACTTCACGATCGACTTGGGTGTCCGCTATGAAGCGCGGATCACACCGCGGGCAACCGGGCGTCTCTTCCGGCCGAACCAGCCAGTAACGGTGGGTGCGCCGGCGAGCACCTCGCTCGAGTGGGGCAGCGACTACCTCTACAACAGCGATCTCAACAACTGGGCGCCGAGCGTCGGGTTTGCCTGGGATCCGTGGGGAGATGGCAAGACCTCGATCCGTGCGAACTACCGATTGTCCTATGACCGTAACAACACCCAAGTCATCTCCTCGCAGATCTACAACACGATCCCTGGGGTGACGCTGGGCGTGGTCGATGTCTCGCCCCAGTTCAATGGGCCAAACGGGACCAATCGCCGGATCCGTGACAACGTGCTCTCGGTGGTTCCGCCGTCGACGACCCGGCCGATCGATCAGCTGCGACCCGCCGCCTTCGGCCTCGGAGCGATCACGGTGCTCGATCCGGCCTTCAAGTCTCCGACGACCAACGGCTGGAGTCTCAATATTCAGCGCGAGATCGCCAACCAGATTCTTGTCGATCTCTCGTACATCGGTCGTCGCGCCCACAATCTCTTCGGTGCCTATAACCTCAACCAAGTTGACATCTTCAACAACGGGTTCCTCGACGCGTTCAACGTGGTCGCCGGGGGGGGAGACAGCCCCTTGATGAACCAGCTCTATGGTCGGGATACCCGCAAGACCGCGAATGAGACCGGCTCCGCCTTCGTGCGTCGTCAGTTCGCCAGTGCGGTCCTGCTCAACGGGGTCGCGAGCGTGGCCGCTGATGCGGCAGGTCGCGTGCAAGGGGGGACACCCCTCCTGACCCTCGCCGGCTTGCCGACGACCTTCTTCCGTCCCTTCCCGCAGTTTGGGACGCTCAATGTCATCGACTCGAACGACTTCTCGACCTACCACTCGTTCCAGTTGATGGTCCAGCGGAAGTTTGCCAAGGGGGTGCAGTTCCAGGGATCCTACACCTTCTCGAAATCGCTCGACACGCGATCCTTCGATCCGACCTTTACTGTGGTTGGAACGGGGACCGCGCAGTCTGCTTCTTCGACCCCCTTCAACATCTATAATCGCAAGCTCAACTATGCGCGGTCTGATTTCGATCAGACCCATTACTTCACCGGCTATGCGATCTGGGATCTGCCGTTCGGGAAGAATCAGCGGTTTGGAGCGAACGCACCTGCGATCGTCAGCCGCCTGATCGAGGGGTGGAACGTCAATGGCGTCGTCACGCTCAGTTCGGGACGGCCCTTCACGGTCTACTCTGGTGGAAATCAGATCAGCAATGTGCTCCAGTCAACGGCCGATTGCAGTGGTTGCAAGCGGAACATGGGCAAGGTCGACAAGAACTCCTCGACCTTTACCGGGGTTCCCGGCTTCTTCACCGCCGAGCAGATTTCCCTCTTCTCCCAGCCAGCGGCGGGATCGATGGGCAATACGGGGCGCAACTTCTTCAATGGTCCGGGGCGTTTCAACTTCGATATGGCTTTCTTGAAGAAGACTTCCCTCTCGGAGAGGGCGAACCTCGAGCTGCGATTCGAGTTCTTCAACATCACCAACACGCCGGTCTTTGGATTCCCGACGGCGGTGGTGACGAGCACGACCTTCGGACGGATTCGAGACAGCGTCATCAACGAGGCGCGTAAGATCCGGATTGGTGCGAAGATCAACTTCTAGTCGAGCGAATCCGCTCAACCAAGGCGGGGCGCCCATCTTCGATGGACCGGGATCTCCGGTCCGATCGGGGTGGGCGCCCGATTTTCTTTGAGGGGAGACTGGTGATGATGGGAATGGAAGAGCGCATCAAGCGGTTGCAACAGCGGTTGGGGCTGCCGGTCGACGGGCTGGTTGGACCCGTTACCTTGACCCGGCTGGAATCGCTGGTCGACCAAGTTCTGGGAAAAGCGCCGACGCCGGCGGAGTATAACCTTGAATGCTCACGAGTCGGGCTCGATTTGATCGTCGAGTTCGAGATCTCCTCCCAGGAGCACTATGAAAGACGTCTGGTCCGTCCGACTTGGCCGGGGGGAGAGAGTGGAGTGACGATCGGGATTGGGTATGATCTGGGCTTTGCGACGCGTGCACAGATCCGGTCTGATTGGCGGGAATTGCCCGAGAAGGTCGTCGAGCGGCTGGTCGTCGCGTCGCGAGTCACGGGAACGAAGGCGCGGGATCTGGTTCCGAGCCTGCGAGACTTGCGCATCCCCTTTGCCATCGCCAAGGGAGTCTTCTACACCCGCAGCTTGGTCCAGTATGCCGTAGCGACAAGGCGTGTCTATCCTGGTGTCGAGTTTCTTCCTGCGGATACCCAGTCGATGATGCTCTCCCTTGTCTTCAACCGTGGCACGAAGCTGACCGGGCCCACCCGGAAAGAGATGCAGGAGCTGGTTCCCCTGGTCAAGGACGGTGACCTGCCAGGGATGGCGGCCCAGTTTCGATCGATGAAGCGGATCTGGCAAGGAGCAGGTTTGACAGGGCTCCTCGTCCGCCGCGAAAAAGAGGCTGTTCTGATTGAGAAGTCCCGGCGCGAGTATACGGCAGGTGAGATCGTCTATTTGTGAGCCGTTGTTGCCGGGACCTCTTGGCGTGCGGGTCAGTCCCAGCTCCGTTCCCGCTCAGTCGAAGAGTCTTCCCTGTCGATCCGCTGGCCGCCGGAAGGGGCTGGGGCTGCCTTCCCCTTCCGATCTCTCGACCTGGAATCCGAGGCGTCGGGTGTGCAGGGCGAACGTCTGCGTGATCAGATCCCACCAGGGGCCCTCACCCCGCATCCGTTCGTGAAACTGGCTGCGGTTGAGTCTCCCCCCTTTGATGGCCCGCAGTCGCCGTTCGATCTTGTCGGCTTGTCGTGGCAGGCTCTCCCGCAGCCGTTCGAGAAAGTAGGGCTCGACGCTTCCGGGGAGTCGCGTGGCTGTTCGAGGAGCGCCTGAATTTCGTGCTCGTTGAGTCCGGGGATGATCGGGGCGAGCGCCACCCCCACCTCGATGCCGGCGGCAGCCAGTTCTGACATCGCGGCAAATCTGGCCTCTGGACCCGGAGCAAAGGGTTCGAGGGCTCGCGTTACCTCGCGGTCGAGGAACGGGATCGTCAAGTAGACGGGCACGCCCGCTTCCCGCGCGAGGGCGGCCAGCAAGTCCCGATCTCGCCGAATGAGCGCGGACTTGGTCAGGATCCCAACAGGATTGCGGAATTCGAGACAGACCTCGAGACACTGCCGGGTCAATCCATAGTCGATTTCGAGCGGGAGGTACGGATCGGAGGTGAAGGAGAAGATGAGCCGGTCCCCTTTCCACTTCGGTTTGAGAAAGGCCTCGCGCAGGAGTTCGGCGGCGCGAACCTTGACGACGATCTTCCGGTCGAAATCGGTCCCTGCGCCAAAGCCGAGGTACTCGTGCGTCGGCCGGGAGAAGCAGTAGGTACAGCCGTGCGTGCATCCCCGGTAGCAGTTGACCGAGTAGGAGAAGGGGATGTCCGGGCTGTCATTGCCATTGATGATCGACCGGGTCGCCGTCTCCTCGAAGACCTCCAGCTTGGCGACGGGCGGTTCGCCAATCCATTCGTGTTGCGCGTGGACCCAGGGATTGGGAGGATTCTGGACATATCGCATCGTGGCGTCCCTCTGATTGCAAGCCAGTCTACCGCTCTTCCTTCTGCTGTGCCAAGGTGTGGGGGGGGTGGGGGGGGGAGCAGTCAGAGCGGGCCGGATGGTGCCTGCGAGAGAGACGGGAGGATGATCGCGAATGGGCAATCGGACTTTTGACCGTGGACGATTCGGCGAGGGAGAGCGAAGAGGGGCTTGGCGGAAGGGGATTGCACTGCTGCTGTTGTTGGTGGGATTGCTCGGACTTGGTCTGGGGAGGAGAAGCTTTTCAGGGCAGGCACAGGAGAGGGACCAGCCGCTCGTCGAGCGGAGACGAGAGACGCTTCCGATTCCTGCCCTCCCCGAGGGGGCCACTTGGACCTCTGCCCCACTTTCGATCTTGCCGCCACCCGGTGCCTCCCTGGTTGCACTGGCGACTGCTTGGGCGGCCCTTCCGGGGCCGAGACCCGCGGTGGCACTGCGAACCTCCGAAGATGGAGAGCAGTGGTCTCCTTGGGCTCCGCTGGAACTGGAGGAAGGGCCGCTCGCCGCGGATCCGAGCGAGCGTGGATCGAGTGCCCCACCCGAGCGCAATGGGTTCGAATGGGAACAGTCGCTGACCCTGCTCTCGGGGAAGATCCGGTATGTGCAGTACCGTCTTCCAGGTGCCGCCTCGCCCGCCCCTGCCCGGCTGGAGGTCGGATGGTTCTTCCCTCCAGCGACCTCTCTGGCCGCTCGTCAACGAATCGAGAGACGGGCCAACGGCGAACAGATCCCCGATCTGGAGTTGCAGGCCGGGCCACTCGCGCCGACGACACCAATTGCCACCCCCAGACCACCCGTCATTACGCGGACGGAATGGGGCTGTCCCGATGGACAGGTTACTCGCCACGGCACCCTCCGCTACACCACGGTCACTCACCTGATTGTCCACCACACGGTCAACAGCAACACCTCTGCCGATTGGCCAGCGGTCGTGCGCAGCATCTGGAGCTTTCACATCTTCGACCGGGGTTACAGCGATATCGGGTATAACTACCTGATCGATCCGAATGGGGTGATCTATGAGGGGCGTTCCGGGGGGGACAATGTCCTGGGAGCCCATTTCAGCGGGGTCAACGCGGGAACGATGGGGGTGGCACTGATTGGAACCTTCACGAGTGGCCTGCCCACTCTCAAGGCGAGGGAGAGCCTTCGTCGTCTTCTGGCTTGGAAGGCGGATCAGCGTGGGCTCATTCCCTACACGGCCGCCCCTCACGCCTCCTCTGGATTGTCACTCAAGGTGATCGCGGGACATCGCGATGGCCCCAGTCCCACCGAGTGCCCTGGGCAAGTACTCTACCTCTTCTTGCCGCAATTGCGCGTCGAGGTTCTGCAAGAGATGACAGGAAGCACTGCACTGACGACCGTCTCCGCCGCTGACTTCGCGCCCCGCCCCCTCGCTCCAGACTCCATCGCCGCATCGTTTGGGCGAGAACTGAGCCAAGCGGTCGAGGCGGCCTCTGCAACACCCCTCCCCTCGACTCTGGGCGGGATCTCCCTTCGAGTCCGCGATGCGTCCGAGAAGGAGTGGCCCGTTCCGCTCTTTCACGTCTCCCCAGGGCAGGTCAACCTCCTGGTACCTGCGGAGCTGGCGCTCGGACCGGCGACGCTGCTGCTCTCCCGTGGGGATACCCTCCGCGCGGCTGGACTCCTCGCCCTCACCGATGTCGCTCCGGCACTCTTCACGGCCAATGCTACGGGGCAGGGAGCGCCAGCTGCCATCCTGCTGCGCCTCTCCGCCGGAGGAGTCGCCACCTACGAGTCTACCTCCCAGTATGATGCGGCCCTCCAATCCTTTGTCCCACGCCCGATCCTCTTCGGACCCGAGACAGAAGTCCTCTATCTGGTGCTCTTTGGAACGGGGATTCGGGCGAGGGGGGCAGGGACGACCTCACGAAGTGTCGACGCGCAACTCATCTCGACAGGCGGGCTCGACCTGCTCAACACCTCCCTGGAGGTCACCTATGCTGGCCCGACCCGCGAGTACGCCGGTCTCGATCAGCTCAATCTCCAGTTGCCACGCGCTCTCTCCGGGCAGGGGGCCCGCACGCTCCGCGTGACGGTCGAGGGCGTTGCCGCCAACTCTGTTCTGCTTCAGTTCTGAGTTACTTGCGGGATTCGAACCGATCGAAGGGAGAGGTCACCCCCAGCAGCGCCAGAAATTGCCGATTCTCCCGCAACTCGGTGAAGTCTGAATCGTTGAGCGCCTGGGAACGGAACCGTGGTTGCAGCTGAATGCACCGCTCGAGGTGGACCAGGCACTCGTCGATCTGCTCCGATTGCAGAAGGGTCACCGCCATCGAGTAGAAGAGGTGAGGGTCGCGTGGATTGAGTTCCAGTGCCCGCTCGAAGAGGGAACGGGCCGCCTTGAGATCCCCTTTGTTGAGTGCGAAGACGCCCTGGTCGTAGAGCGTGCTGGCTGTTTCGGGCGTCGAGGTCGCAGCGGCCAGCCGCTGATGGCAGACTTGCAGGTAGACCTGAACGCGGGCGAGAATCTCCAGCTCCTGAGGGTACTTGGCAATCATATTCTCGAAGAGAGTCTTGGCCTCCGCGAACTGCCGCCGGTTGAAGACCTTGACCGCCTGCTCAAAGCTCTTCAGAGCAATCGCTGAGGGATGGCGGTGCAGCGGCTCCACCGTTACGCTGGGTGGCTGCGGGGGAACCGGTGCGGAAAGGCCGCTCTTGCCAGCACTTTTGCCAGCCTTCCGCGGCGGCGCGGCTTTGGGCAAGGACTGGGTCTTGGCGGGGCTCTTCCCAGCACTCTTCCCAGTACTCTTCTTAGTAGAGGGGCTTTTGCTCTTGGCGGGAGAGGGCGGAGAGGCAGGGAGCGTAGGAATCGGTTCGGCAGGGGCCGGTTGCCTTCCCTCTTTCGTCCCTTTCTTGCTTCCTTTCGCGGAAGCGGACGTTCCCTTTTTCGCGATGGGCAGGGGGGGAGCCTTCGGTTTGGCAGGTGACGGCGATGGTGCGGCGGAAGCGGGAACTGATAGATTTGACTTCGTTGTGGCCTTGGACCGCTTCGCGACGGCTGGGGGAACCATGGGTGCCCCTTGCTCGACTGCCACTTGCGCTTGCGCGGGAATCGCCGCCGCCTTCTCCGCTTTTCCTTTTGGTTTTGAACCCTTGCCGACTGACTCCCTCATATTCGCTTCCTTTGCACGACTCAAAGCGATCGTCGGTTGTTGAAGGACGGGGCAGAGGATACGCTGATCCCCTTGGGGCACATCTGGAACGTCCAGGCCGGCCCTTACGGGCCCTCATCTACAGCGCACCATCGGCGGTTGACCCGGGAATGCCCTCCCGCTTCGGTCAATGTTCGGGTGCACTCGCCCAATGGCAATACCGTGCAGAACGGTGCTTGCCGTTCTCTGGCTCGCCAAGTAATGAGTTCAATCTCCGCCCTGGTCTCTGGTCCCGTCTCTGGTCTTAATCTGGTAAATGTTTTCCTGTATAGCAGATAGCACGGCTTGTGTCAAATTTATACGAATTTAACTCGAAAAGGGCGGGAGCAGGATGGGGAGGCGGGGCGATCAGGCAGAGAGGGATTTGACCATCAGGTACCCATCGCTCCCGGTTGAATAGTACCGTTGGAGCCGTTGCGCGACCATGTACCCGAGG
>JBMUAP010000041.1:0-11947 GCA_049454155.1 Blastocatellia bacterium | reverse complement strand
GCCAAGGGTTTCAGGTTTTCATGGGTTGATGAGATAAGCGGAGCCGGATTGCCTCCCCCTCTCCCCCTCTTCGCGTCTTCGCGCCTTCGCGCCTTCGCGTGAGCCTCTTCTCTTTTTTCCTCACACGATACGGGAGGGCAGTTGGAGGGTGTGAATGGAGGGGAATTTGATATGATGCAGGCCTGGCGTTCAACAGAGAAGTGGAGCGATCACAGACGAAAAGGGGAGAGGACAATGAAAGACCGAACGGATTTGACCGGCAAGGTCGCCCTGGTGACGGGAGGGGGCCGAGGGATTGGCAAGGCGATCACGGAGCGGTTAGCGGGGGCCGGGGCCAAGGTCGTCATCGCCAGCCGGAAGATGGAGAATCTGGTGGCGACGGCGGAGGAGTTGGCGGGGCTGCCGGGGAAGATCTTGCCGGTGGCGTGCCACGTTGGACGGGCAGGAGACCTCGAGGCCTTGGTGGCAGAGACGGAGCGACAGTTCGGGCCGGTCGACATTCTGGTCAACAACAGCGCGACCAACATTGGGCAGGGGCGGGCGCTGGAGGTGACGGACGAGATGTTGGGGAAGATGTTCGAGGTCAACGTCTTGGCGGCATTGCGGTTGATCCGGTTGACGGTTCCGAAGATGATCGAGCGGGGCCAGGGAGGGTCGATCATCAACATCGCCTCGATCGCGGGGTTGCGACCCCAGCCGGGCGGGCTGCTCTA
The DNA here is from genome assembly GCA_049454155.1 of Blastocatellia bacterium. GTDB lineage: Bacteria > Acidobacteriota > Blastocatellia > RBC074 > RBC074 > CAIOZW01. Next base: position 11,234 of record JBMUAP010000041.1, on the reverse strand, counting down.
CAGTGCGACGAAGGCGGCGTTGATCATGATGACGCGGAATTGGGCGATGGAGTTTGGGCGGCACGGGGTGCGGGTCAACGCGATCGCTCCGGGGTTGATCGAGACCGACTTCAGCGAGTATTTCTGGAAGAATCCGGCCTATCTGGAGAAGCTGGAAGCGGCGCAGCCGATTCCGCGGGTTGGGCGGCCAGAGGAGATCGGGGGGATGGCCCTCTACCTCGCCTCGGCCGAATCGACCTTTGTGACGGGGCAGGTCTTCGTGGTGGACGGGGGAGCGACGGCCCTTTGAGGGTCGCCGTGGGGAATGGATCGTGTGGCAAGGGGCTGGAAGAGGGATCATGAGCGACAAGTTTCGGGAGGAGTGCGGCGTCTTTGGGATCTTCGGGCACGAGGATGCCGCGCGACTGGCCTATCTGGGTCTCTACGCGTTGCAGCACCGGGGGCAGGAGTCGGCAGGGATCGTCAGCTCCGAGGGGGAGCGGCTCTACGCCGAGCGGGGGATGGGACAGGTCAACGACGTCTTCACGGAGGCGCGATTGACGCGGCTGCCGGGGCGGCTGGCGATCGGGCACGTGCGCTATTCGACGGCGGGGAAGGTGAGCCTGCAAGAGGCGCAGCCCTTCTCGGTGAAGTGCAGTTTTGGGCAGATTGCGCTCTGCCACAACGGGAACCTGCCGGACGCGACGGCGGCGCGGGAGGCGTTGGAGGCGGACGGGGCGATCTTCTCGTCGACGTCGGACACGGAGGTGGTGCTGCACCGGATCGCGCGGTCGAAGAAGCGGGAGCTGGTCGAGGCGATTGGTGAGGCCTTGACGATCGACGAGGGAGCCTTCTCGATGCTCTTCGTGACACCGCGGCAGTTGATCGCGGTGCGGGACGCGCACGGCTTCCGGCCACTCTGCATGGGAACGCTGGACGGGGCAACGGTCTTCGCCTCGGAGACGTGCGCCTTCGACCTGATTGGGGCAACGTATGTGCGGGATGTCGCGCCGGGCGAGATCGTCGTCGTCGATGCGGATGGAGTGCATTCGTCGCATCCGTTCGCGCCAAAACCGACGACCCACTGCGTCTTTGAGCACGTCTACTTTTCGCGGCCGGATTCGGTGGTCTTCGGGCGGAGCGTCAACAAGAGCCGCCATCTGTTGGGGCGGTACCTCGCGCGGGAGTCGCCGGCAGAAGCGGACATCGTCGTGCCGGTGCCGGACTCAGGGGTGGCAGCGGCGATCGGATATGCAGCGGAATCGGGGTTGAAGTTCCGGTTCGGGTTGATGCGCAACCATTATGTCGGGCGGACCTTCATCGAGCCGCGGTCGCAGATTCGCCACTTCGGGGTCAAGATCAAGCTCAACCCGGTGCGCGATCTGATCGAGGGGAAGCGGGTGGTGCTGATCGATGATTCGATCGTGCGGGGGACGACCTCGCAGAAGCTGGTCAAGATGATGCGGGACGCGGGGGCACGTGAGGTGCATATGCGGATCAGTTGTCCGCCAACGATCGCGCCGTGCTACTACGGGGTCGACACGCCGACGCGGGAGGAGCTGATCGCCGCCCACCAGTCGGTCGAGTCGATCCGGAACTACCTTGGGGCCGACTCGCTGGGCTATCTCAGCCTGCAAGGACTGCTCGACGCGGTTGGGGATTCGGAGCGGAACCGTCACTGCACGGCGTGCTACACCGGGCAGTACCCGACGCAGCTCCCTGACGGGGAGCGGTCGATCGATCGACGCGAGGAGGAGCCGGCGAGAGCGGGACGCTGAACGAGTCTGGTTGGGCAAGAGTCTCACGGGCGCACACGAGGAAGAGGAGACGATGAGAGAGCAGATCACCTACAAGGACGCGGGAGTTGACATCGACGCGGCCGACGTGGCGACGTCGCGGATCAAGCGGCTGGCGCGGACGACCTTCAACGACCGGGTCCTCTCGGACATTGGCAGTTTCGGAGGGATGTTCACGGGGCTCTTCCCGCAGATGCGGGAACCGGTGCTGGTCGCGAGTTGCGACGGGGTCGGGACGAAGTTGAAGATCGCCTTCGCCAGCGGGATCCACAACACGGTCGGGTACGACCTGGTCGCGCACTGCATCGACGACATCCTGGTGCAGGGAGCGCGGCCGCTCTTCTTTCTCGACTACATTGCCACGGGGCGGCTCGATCCGGAGATCATCGAGCAGGTGATCGCCGGGATGACGCGGGGGTGCGTCGAGGGGGGCTGTGCGCTGCTGGGGGGAGAGACGGCCGAGATGCCGGAGTTCTACGCTGACGGAGAGTACGACATTGCCGGCTTCATCGTCGGGGTGGTCGACCGGGCGAAGATCATCGACGGGAAGCGGATCACGGCAGGGGACGTGGCGATCGCGCTGCCCTCGCTCGGGCTGCACACCAACGGCTACAGCTTGGCACGGAAGCTGCTGCTGGATGTTGCCGGATACCAGATCGACACCCACGTCGCCGAGCTGGGCGGCACGGTTGCGGAAGAGCTGCTCAAGCCGCACCGCAACTACCTGCCGGCACTCGACCGGCTGCTGGCTCACGACGGCGTGATCAAGGGGCTGGCCCACATCACCGGGGGAGGGCTGACGGACAACGTGCCGCGGATCCTGCCGGGCAATGTCGATCTGGCGATCGAGGACGGGAGCTGGCCGGTCTTGCCGGTCTTCTCGCTGCTGCAGAAGATCGGAAATGTCCCGCGAGACGAGATGCGTCGGACGTTCAACTTGGGCGTCGGGATGGTCATCATCGCGGCGCGGGAGCATGCGGCCCTCGTCGAGGAGGGGCTGACCCAGGCGGGCGAGGCGCACTACCGGATCGGAGAGGTGGTCGACGGGACGGGAAAGGTCCGATGGGTATGAAGCGGATCGGGATTCTGCTCTCGGGGCGCGGCTCGAACATGGTGGCGCTGGCGGAGGCGGTGGACAACGGAACGATTCCGGCTGCGACGCTGGCGCTGGTGATCAGCAACCGCCCGGAGGCCGCGGGGCTCGCGCGGGCGCGGGAGCGGGGCATCGCGACCTTTGTCCGGGACCACCAGGGATCGACCCGCGAGGAGCATGACCGGGCGATGGCGGCGGCGCTCGACGACCACGGGGTCGACCTGATCTGCCTCGCCGGGTACATGCGGCTCCTCTCGCCGTGGTTCATTCGCCACTACGAGGGGCGAGTTCTCAACATCCACCCGTCGCTGCTGCCGGCATTTCCGGGCTTGGAGGCGCAGCGGCAAGCGCTCGAGTATGGCGTCAAGGCGACCGGCTGCACGGTCCACTTGGTCGACGAGGAGCTGGACCACGGCCCGATCCTCCGACAGGCGGTGGTACAGGTGCGGGAGGGCGACAGCGTGGAGACGCTCTCGGCGCGCATCCTCGCCGAAGAGCACCGGATCTACCCGGAGGCGGTCGCCCTTGTCCTGCGGGGCGCCTACCGTGTCGTCGGTCGGCGCGTCGTCGAGGATCCGGAGAGCTTCCCCGCCCACCATCCCTCGTAAGATCGAGAGAAGATCGACAACCCAGGGAAGGGGCGCTTCCCTTCCCCAAAGAATCAGAGAAAGGCATTCCCCATGTTGATCCATTCCGTCTATTTTTGGTTGCGGCCCGACCTGACAGAGGAGGAGACGGCGCACTTCTGGACCCGGGTCCGGGCGTTGACGACGATTCCGAGCGTACGCATCGGGCACGTCGGGACGCCGGCGGAGACAGACCGTCCGGTGATCGACCGGAGTTACAGTTGCATGCTGCTGACGATCTTCGATGATATGGCCGGGCACGATGCCTACCAAGTCGACCCGGTCCACGACCAGTTCCGGATCGAATGCGCGCCGCTCTGGTCGCGCGTCCAGATCTACGACGCCCTCACCTGAGGTGGGCAGTGGCACACAGAGGGAGGCAGCCGTGATCGAGCGCAGGGAACAGAGGAGGAGCCGGACGTACTGGCAGGGGCTCGCGGCAGGGCTGCTGGGTCTGGCCGTGGGAATTGCCCTGGGGGCGGGGAGGCAGGTCGAGGCGACCGGATGGCAAGAAGAGCCGCTGCGGACGCTCGACGGCAAGCCGGTGCCCCTGGCCGAGCTGCGGGGGAAGGTGGTGGTGTTCTCGTTCGGGGGGACGTGGGTTCCGCACCTGACGCGAGAGCTGGCGGCCCTGCAACGGGTGGCGAGCCGCTACGACTCCCGCGAGGTCGCCGTCTTCTGGGTCAGCATCAACAGTGACCAGCCGGGAGCTCGCCACGCGGCGTCGAACGAGGACCTGCGGGAATGGATGCGGCGCGAGAGCGTGCGCTTGACGGTGCTGCGCGACCCGAAGATGGCATCGTACCGGGCCTTCGAGCTGGCGGCGATTCCGACGATCGTCATCCTTGACCGCGAGGGCAAGGTCGCCCACCGGTTGGTCGGCATTGGCAGCGAGCCAGGGGAGCTCTTCAACGACCTGGTGCGGGAGATCGAGCGACTCCGCAAGTGAACTGGGGAGTCGCCCGGTCTCCGCGCACACCGCGATTCTGGGGGAGAGGAGCTACTCCCCAGCGAGGATCTGGTCGACGCGACGGCTGACCTCGCGGAGGTAGGCCTCGTCGCCCCCTGGGAGCTCGACCGTCAAGTAGCCCTGGAACCCGATCTCGCCGATGGCCCGTCGCACCTCGGGCCAGTCGATGCTGCCCTCACGGAGCGGGACGAACTGGCGGTTGTCCGTCTTGAAGTCCTTGAGGTGAATCTTGCCGATGCGCTTGCCGAGCACCCGAATCCACTCCTGCGGATAGCCGTACATGACGATATTGCCGACGTCGAAGTAGGCGTTGACCCAAGGGCTCTTCAGTTCATCGACGTACCGGGCATGCTCATAGGGGGTGAGAAGAAATTTATTCCAGACCTCCTCGACGCCGATGATGACGCCGAGCTCCTTGGCGAGCGGGATCATCTTGCGGATCTCGGCCTGCGAGCGCTCCCACGCCTGCGGGATGGTCGTCTTCGGGGTGACGACGGCGGGCACGAGGAGGACGGTGTCGGCGCCCCAGAGCTTGGCATTGCGGAGCGAGGTCTCCATCCCGGCGACGCACTTGCGGACGACCTCCGGATCCGGATCGGAGAGCGGGAAACGCCAGTGGTCGGAGTTCATCACCGAGTGGATCGGCAGACCCGCCTTGACTGAGGCCTCACGGATCGCCTCAGCCTCCTTCGGGTCGGCGACGGTCTGCATCTCGACCCCTTCGAAGCCCACCTCGCGGGCGAGCTTGAAGCGATCGACATAGCTGAGCTGCTTCGGCAGCATCGAGATGAGGACGCCCTTCTTGAGGCCTCCCGCCGGCTTCCCGGGGGTACTCATCGTGCCCCCACGAAGGCCAGCGGGCAAGGCTGCCGCCGTCAAGCCAAGGGCAGTCGCGCCACGCGCAAAGTCCCGTCTGCTGATGATCATCCTGTTCTCCTTCTGATCTTTCTCCAAGCCTTCCTCGCGGACGAAGTCGCCGCGGGGGCACTGTGGGAGGGTGATGGAACCGTCTTGACGAATGGGGTCGTCACGATGACGACTCGACCTGACGGATCGATGTCCGGCGCCGGCTCGGCGCTTCCCTTCCCCGGCGCAGCATCGCCGGTCGGGGGGAAACGCCCAGGCGGTCGAAGGTCGGCGGGGATTATATCCCGGGAGGGTTCGTTGGAAAAGGTCGGGGGCTCGGGTAGAATGGGGGCTTGCCCTGGTGTCGATAGAACTGGAAGTGGGCGGGTTGGCACGCGGGGCAAACGTGAGGAACCAACGCCCGACCAATCAGCAGAGACCGCAGCAGATCCAAACGGGGAGGAACGAGGCATGACGAAGACGGCAGTCGCCAACGATTCCGGACAGCCTTGGACAGTGCTGTCCGACGAAGAGCAGCTCTTCGCGCGCAGCGTGCGGGAGTTCGCCGAAGCGGAGATCAAACCCTACGTCCGGCAGATGGACGAGCAGCAGAAGATCCGGCCGGAGATTCTGACGAAGTGCTTCGAGCTGGGCCTGATGGGCATCGAGCCGAGCGAGGCCTACGGCGGCTCAGGTGGGAGCTTCTTCATGGCCTGTCTGGCGATCGAGGAGCTGGCGCGGGTCGATGCCTCGGTGAGCGTCTGCGTCGACGTCAACAACACGCTGGTGATCAACGCCTTTCTCAACTACGCCGGCGAAGAGCTGCGCCAGCGGTACCTGCCGCGCCTCTGCACGGAGACGATCGGGGCCTACTGCCTGAGTGAGGCCGGCTCGGGCTCGGACGCCTTCGCCCTCCAGACGCGAGCCGAGGAGAAGGACGATCACTACGTGATCAATGGGCGCAAGATGTGGATCACCAACGGGAACGAGGCCGGGATCTTCCTGGTCTTCGCCAACGTCGATCCGAGCAAGGGGTATCGCGGGATCACCGCCTTCGTCGTCGAGCGCAACTTTCCCGGCTTCGCCGTCGGAAAGAAGGAGGACAAGCTGGGGATCCGCGCCTCCTCGACGACCGAGCTGCTCTTCGACAACTGCATTGTCCCGAAAGCGAACGTGCTCGGCGAGGTGGGGAAGGGCTACAAGATCGCCATCGAGACGCTCAACGAGGGGCGCATCGGGATCGGGGCCCAGATGGTCGGCTTGGCACAGGGAGCATTCGAGGCGACGCGTGGCTACATCAAGGAACGCAAGCAGTTCGGGCAGGCGCTCGCGGAGTTCCAAGGCGTGCAGTTCCAGTTGGCCGAGATGGCCGTCCTCGTCGAATCGGCGCGCCTGATGGTCTACAACGCGGCGCGACTGAAGGACGCCGGGCAGCCCTTCATCAAAGAGGCGGCGATGGCCAAGCTCCACTCCTCGCAGGTCGCCGAGCAGGTCGCTTCGCTCGCCGTCAATCTCTACGGCGGCTATGGGTACGTGCGGGACTATCCCGTCGAGAAGTACTACCGCGACTGCAAGATCGGGCAGATCTACGAGGGAACATCGAACATGCAGAAGCAGACGATCGCACGATTGCTGCTCGCCGAGTAGGCGGCGGGCGTGAATGATCGTTGGCATCCACCGCTGGAAGCCGGGTCCACCAGAGGGCACGAGGACCCGACTTCCAGTCTCTTTTTTTAAGCGGGCGCGGGACGGGGCATGAACCATCCACTTTTCGAGAAACTGCAGGCGTTGGCGGCCAGTGCGGCCCCAGTGGACCGGTTGGCCGACCTGAACCCGGCGCAACGGGAGGCGGTCGAGACGGTCGAGGGGCCGGTCTTGATTCTGGCGGGGGCGGGCAGTGGCAAGACGCGAGTGATCACGACGCGGATCGTCCACCTGATCGAGCGGGCGGGGGTGCGACCGGAGCAGATTCTGGCGGTGACCTTCACCAACAAGGCGGCGGCGGAGATGAAGGAGCGGGTCGAGAAGCTGCTGGGCAGTGCGCCGCGGAGCAGCTCGCCGCTGATCGCGACCTTCCACTCGCTCTGTGTGCGGTTGCTGCGGCGCGAGATCGAGAAGCTGGAGCGCGGCTACACGACCAGCTTCACCATCTACGACGCAGACGAGCAACAGCGACTGCTGCGGCAATGCATCCGTGACTGTGGATTTGACGACAAGCAGATCACGCCGCGCTTGGCGCAAGGGGCGATCAGTGCGGCGAAGAACCGCGGCCAGAGCGCGGAGGCCTACTTGGCACAGGCCGATTACGGGGCCTCGCGACGCCAAGAGCTGGGGCGCGTCTACACGATCTATGAGCAACGCTTGCAGGCCTCGAACGCGCTCGACTTCGACGATCTGCTGATCCTGGCGGTGCAGCTCTTGCGCCATTCTGAAGACGTTCGGCGGCGCTGGCACGAGCGGTTCCGGCACGTCATGGTCGACGAGTTCCAGGACACGAACGGGATTCAGTATGCCTTGACGCGGCTGCTGGTCGAGGGGGACCAGGCGCTGCGGCCGGGGCGACGGCCGGAGGAGTTCTGGCGCGGGCGCAGCCTCTGCGTCGTCGGGGACGAATCGCAGTCGATCTATGGCTGGCGCGGCTCGGACTTTCAGATCATCCTCGGATTTGAGAAGGACTTTCCCGGGGGGCGAACGATCAAGCTGGAGGAGAACTATCGCTCGACGGCACGGATCCTCCTCGCCGCCAACCGGGTGATCGCCAACAACACGGAGCGCTTCGACAAGGTCCTGCGGGCAAACCAGCAGGAGGGCGAGAAGATTGGCTACGCGCAGCTCCAGGACGGCGAGGAGGAGTCGCGCTGGGTCGTTGCCCGGATCGGTGAGCACCTCCGGCGAAGTCCGGAGACACGGGCGGCCGTGCTCTACCGGACCAACGCGCAATCGCGCCTCTTCGAGGAGGCGTGTCGGCGGGCCAATCTGCGCTACAACTTGGTGGGGGGCTTCAGCTTCTATGAACGGGCGGAGATCAAGGACATCATCGCCTACCTCAAATTGGCGCTCAACCCGGCGGATGGGATTGCCCTGCAACGGGTGATCAACGTCCCGGCACGCGGCATCGGCAAGACAACGCTCGAAGAGGTCGACCGGCAAGCGCGACAGGCGGGAGCGACGCTCTGGGAAGCGATTGGGCAGATCGTTGAGCAGCCCGAGATGGCGGCGCGAGCCGTCCAGGCGCTGCGCCTCTTCCGCGACCTGATCGCCTCGCTCGTCCGGCAAGCAGCCGACCCGGCGGTGCCTCTCAGCGAGGTGGTCAAGGCAGCGATCCTCGATTCGGGCTACGATCGGATGCTCCGCCAAGAGACGAGCGAGGAGGCCGAGGCACGGCTGCTCAACCTCGAGGAGTTGGTCAACGCGGCGGTCGAATCGGAGCAGCGTGGCGAGACGCTCCGCGACTTCCTTGATCACGCGGCACTCGTCTCCGATACGGACCAGTACGAAGCAGAGGCGCCGGTGACGCTGATGACGATGCACGCGGCGAAGGGACTGGAGTTCCCGGTCGTCTTCATCGCCGGAATGGAGGAGAACCTCTTTCCGCACGCCCGCTCGAATGATGACCGGGCCGCGCTCGAGGAGGAGCGACGGCTCTGCTACGTGGCCATCACCCGCGCCGAGCGCCACCTCTACCTGAGCCATGCCGCGCAACGACGCGTCTACGGAGAGACGCTCCCTGCCGAGCCCTCACGATTCCTCAACGAATTCCCGCTCGAGCTGATCGAGGATCTCTCTCCGGGGCGCAGTTGGCTGAGCTGGTCACGCCAGCCGGCGACGCGCGAGAACCGTCGCACCGTCGAGGCCCTGCGGACCCCCTCTCCGTCCCGCGAGCGCCCGAAGGAGAAGAAGTTTGATGGGACGACCTACAATTCGGTCGACGGGGTCCGTGCCTTCTTCGCGCGCCAGGGCAAGGAGGTCGAGGTGCCAGCCCCTCCCGCCAAGCCGGCCGCGACCTCCAAGCCAAAGGAGGGGGAAGGAGCCGTCGGACTCGGCGTTGGAACGCGCGTCCGCCATCCCAAGTACGGGATCGGGCTGATCGTCCGTCGCGAAGGTGATGGAGAGATGGCCAAACTGACCATCAACTTCCCCGGGTATGGTCAAAAGAAGCTGATCGAGAAGTTTGCCGGGCTCCAACGGGCGTGAAACCTCCCGCAAGAGAGTGCTACCAGTCGGGAGAATGACGGGAAGATGGGTGTCAAGATGGGTGTCAAGCAAGAAGGAAAGACAGATCAGGAGAGGGTCGAGAAGATCGGGTTTGTCAGTCTCGGGTGCCCGAAGAACCTCGTCGACAGTGAAGTGATGATGGGGCAGCTCCAGACGCACGGCTACCAGTTGACGACCGAGCGGGAGGAGGCCGACGTCCTGGTGATCAACACCTGCGGCTTCATCCAGTCGGCGAAGGAGGAGTCGATCCAGACGATCCTCGAGATGGCCGAACTGAAGGAGACGGCGCGCCTCAAGCGGTTGGTCGTGGCAGGATGCCTCGTCGAACGCTACCGCCAGGACTTGCTGCAGCAGCTCCCGGAGATCGACGCCGTGCTCGGGACAAGCGAGTTGGAGAAGATCGTCGCGGCGGTCGATCCGGCCGCCGTCGCCGCCGCCGATGCTGCCTGGGTCGCCTCGAACGCCTGGATGACGCGCGGCCTGCCAACCTACCTCTACGATGAGACGACGCCCCGCCTGCAGACGACACCGCGCCATTACGCCTACCTCAAGATCGCCGAGGGCTGTGACCATACCTGCGGGTTCTGCGCAATTCCACAGATGCGCGGCAAGTACCGCTCACGCCGGGTCGGCTCGATCGCCCGCGAGGCCGAGCAACTGGCCGCCCAGGGGGTGCGCGAGCTGGTCCTCATCTCGCAAGACTCGACGCAGTATGGCCTTGACCTTGGCCTGAAGGATGGCTTGGCCGACCTGCTGCGCGCCTTGGTGCTGGTCGAGGGGATCGAGTGGATCCGGATCATGTACACCTACCCCAACTCGCTGCGTGACGCGACGCTGCGCGTCATGGCCGAGGAACCGAAGATCTGCAAGTATCTCGACATGCCGTTGCAGCACGCCAGCGGGGCCGTCCTCAAGCGGATGCGGCGGGGCGGCAATCGGGCGCTGCTCGAGAAGCTGCTCGATCGGGCGCGGACGATGGTCCCCGGAATCGCCCTTCGGACGACCCTCCTCGTCGGCTTTCCAGGGGAGACCGAGGAGGACTTTGCCGAGCTGCTCGCCTTTGTCCAGGCGGTCGAGTTCGACCGCTTGGGCGTCTTCACCTACTCCGACGAAGAGGGGACGCACGGGTTTGAGCTCGACGGCAAGGTCCCGGCCTCGGTGATGCGCTCGCGGCGGACGAAGCTGATGCGCGAGCAGGCGCGGATCTCGAAACGCAAGCACAAGGCCTTGATCGGCGAACGCCGCCGGGCCATCCTCGACGGCATCTCTGAGGAGAGCGACCTGCTCCTGCAAGCCCGGCTCGAATCGCAGGCACCCGAGGTCGATGGCCACGTCCTGATCAACGACCTCCCGGAGGGCTTCGAGCCCGTCCCGGGCCGCCTCCTCGAGATTGAGATCGAGGCCGCGCACGATTACGACCTGATTGCCCGCGTCATCTGAGAGGGGGGCGCATGATCCGACGCAAGATCGCCGAGAGCCGAGCCAAGCGGGGGGCCGAGCTGCGCCTCTCCGGCCCGCTCGATTGGACGGCCTGGTTCCTCGCGACAGCAGGAGGCGCGGGCATGATCCCGCTTGGCCCTGGAACCTGGGGCTCGCTCGTCGGCCTGCTCTTGGTCTACGTGCTGATCCAGCGCATTCCAGCGGACCCGCTCGCCCTTCAGAACGCGCTGCTGCTGGGCTGCTTGGTGGTGACGGCCCTGGGGATCTGG
>JBMUAP010000040.1:0-12015 GCA_049454155.1 Blastocatellia bacterium | reverse complement strand
CCTACACCGAAGGGGACACGTTCCACTTCATGAACACCGAGACCTACGAACAGGTCGGGCTGACGGCGGAGCAGCTGGGCGATGCGACCGGGTATATGCTGCCGGAGACGGTCATCAAGGTTCAGTTCTACGAGGGGGAGCCGATTGGGATCGACATTCCCCCAGTTGTCGAACTGAAGGTGTTGGAGACGGAGCCAGAAGTGAAGGGGGCGACCGTCAGCAATGTGGGAAAGCCCGCCAAGCTCGAGACGGGAATTACGATTCAGGTCCCGGCCTTCATCAAGGAGGGGGATCGAATTCGCGTCGACACGACCGAAGGTCGTTATATGGAGCGCGCCAAGTAGGGGGGATCGCGCGGAGAAGGGATCGATGCGCCATCTTTACAGCCTGCTCCTGACCGTGGTTGCGGTGCTGCTGCTTCCCTGGGTGTTCTATCGATCCTTGTTCCGGAAGAGGTCGATCCGGAATCTGCGGGAGAGGCTGGGGTTGCGCCCATTCCAGGCATCTGCGGCTGGTGAGAGGCCAGAACTCCTGGGGCAGAGAACGGTCTGGCTTCACGCAGTCTCGGTGGGAGAGGTCCAGGCGGCTCGCCCCCTCTGCCGGCAGTTGCGACAAGTCGATCCTGCACTGCGCTTGGTGGTGACGACCACGACGGAGACCGGACAGAAGATGGCCCGTCGGGGGATCCCCGAAGCGGATCTGGTCGGGTACTTCCCGCTCGATTGGGCAGGGGCGGTCCGTCGGTTCTTGCGTGCGGTGCGACCCTCGCTGGTGATCCTCATGGAATCAGAGCTTTGGTACAACTTTCTGGTCGAGTGTGAGACTCGTCAGATTCCGGTTCTGGTGGCCAATGGGCGAATCTCGGATCGCACGTACCGCCGGGCCCGCCGCTTCCGGCGCTGGACAGGCCAGCTCTATGGGCGGGTGACACTCTTCGCGATGCAGAGCGTCGCCGACCGGGACCGGGTGGTCAGTCTGGGGGCGCCGTTCGACCGGGTTCACGTCACCGGAAATCTGAAGTACGACCCTGTCGAGCAAGAAGGGGTCACTGGCCAAGCTGGCGGCCAAGCTGGCGACGAGGACTCCTCCCGGCTGGATCAGTTTCTCACCAGTGGCCACGGAGGCGTGAGTCGGCGACCGATGATCGTCGCCGGGAGTACCCACCCGGGAGAGGAGGCGATCCTCCTTGACGCCTACCAGCAATTGCGAACCCGCCTCTCGACCCTTCCGCAAGAAGACTTGATGCCACGCCTGCTGATCGCACCTCGCCACCCAGAGCGGTTTGCGGAGGTTGCCCGACTGATGGCCAGCACCGGACTGGCACTCCGCCGTCGATCGGAGAGCCAGGCGAGCGCGACAGATCCAGATCTCTTGTTGCTCGACTCGATCGGAGAGCTGGCGAAGGTCTACCGTTGGGCGACGCTTGTCTTGATCGGGGGGAGTCTGACTCCGATCGGGGGGCACAACCTGCTGGAGCCGGCGACTCTCTCCCGTCCGGTCATCGTCGGACCGCACATGGAGAATTTTCGGGAGATCATCGAGGTCTTCCTCCGGGAGAAAGCGGTCCTGCAGCTGATCAAGGGCGATCCGGCGGAGCTGGCGCGAAGCTTGGCGACAACCTGGGAACGGCTGCTGCTCGACACCGAAGAGGCCCAGCTTCTTGGACGGCGGGCGCGGGAGGTGGTCGAGGCCAACCGGGGAGCGACGGCGCGAACGGTGGTTCTCGGGATGTCCCTGCTGGCTGGCAGTTCCCCTTCGAAGCCAGCACTCGACAGAGGACGGGCCCGATGAGTCATCCGGCAATCGCTTCCTGGCTGCTCCTCTTCCTCGCTCCCCTCTCTTGGTTCTATCGGTGGGGAATCACTCTTCGCCTCTGGGCCTACCGTTGTGGCATCTTCAGGTCTTATCGCTTGCCGGGTCGGGTGATCAGTGTCGGGAATCTGACGGTGGGAGGGACCGGCAAGACGCCGTGTGTCGCTTTTCTCGCCCGGTCGCTGACGGCGATGGGGGCCTCGGTCGCCATTCTCAGTCGGGGCTATCGTCGGCAGAGCCGGGGACGGGTCGAAGTCTCGGATGGGCACCAAGTCATTGCTTCGCCGGCTGAAGCGGGGGATGAGCCGTGGCTGTTGGCACATCTCTGCCCCGGGGTCCGCGTCGTCGCCGATCGGGATCGGTTTCAGGCGGGATCTTGGCTGGCAGCGGAGACGAAGACGACCCACTTCCTGCTGGATGATGGCTACCAGCATCTGCGGCTCGCCAGGGGGCTCAACTTGCTGCTGATCGATGCCACGGAATCGTTCGCCAAAGTACGACTGGTTCCGTGGGGAAGGTTTCGGGAACCACTCTCGGCGATGACCCGAGCCGATGCCGTCATCGTCACGCGCAGCGATCGTTCTTTCGATCGTCAAGCCCTGCTGGAGACACTTCAGCGGCATCTCCGTCCGGGAGTTCCGATCTTCTTCGCGTGGCACGAGTTGACGACCCTCTCGCCGGTCAGGCCGGGGCAGGGGCAGGAGGTGCCTCCCGTGTGGAGCCGGGAAGACCTTCGCCACCGGCGCGTCGCCGCTTTCGCTGGCATTGCTCATCCGGAGCAGTTCTTCACCGATCTGCGTATGGCTGGGGCGCAGGTGGTCTTGACCAGAGCCTTTCCAGACCACCACCGGTATCGGGTAGCAGAGTTGGTGGAGGTGGTCCGCCAAGCCGACATCGCCGGCGCCGAGGCGATCCTGATCACCGAAAAGGACGCCGCCAACCTTCCGCCATTCTGGGCCCCCTCTCCCGCCTTGCCTCTCCGGCAAGCCCGAATCGAATTTCGCTGCCAGGAAGAGTCGGCCCTTCTCGACCTGCTGCGGAAGGGCCTCCCCTTTTGATTGGAGGTGTGCGGTGCAATCCCAGATCGATCTCTTTCTCCACCACTTGAAGTATGAGCGCAACGCGTCGCCCCATACCCTGCGGAACTATGAAAGCGACCTTCTGCAATTTTACGACTTCCTGGCCCCGCCCGATCCGGAGGGTGGGCGGCGCAGCGTCCCGCTCGAGCAGATCGATCACCTGACCATTCGCGAGTACATGGCCTCGCTCTACGACAAGAAAAAGAAGAAGAGTTCCATTCATCGCAAGGTGGCCTCGCTGCGGACCTTCTTCCGCTTTCTTTGCCGCGAGGGGCAGCTGGAGGTCAATCCGGCCAATCTGGTCTCGAGTCCACGAGTCGAGCGCCACCTCCCCAGCTACCTGACCATCGAACAGATGATCCGCTTGATCGAGACCGCGGAGACGGAGACCGTGCTCGGCAAGCGCGATCGCGCCATGCTTGAACTGCTCTACGCCAGTGGACTGCGTGTCTCGGAACTGGTCGGACTCAACCTCGCCGATGTCGACTTCAGCAACCAGTCGGTGCGCGTCAAAGGCAAGGGACGGAAGGTGCGCGTCGTCCCCTTCGGCGATCATGCCCGGGTGGCGCTCCAGGGCTATCTCGGAGTGCGGGGGCAGCTGCTGCTGGAAGCGCAGGTCGACTCGGTGCCGTTCGATCCACACGCCCTCTTTCTCAATTACCAAGGCACCCGGATCACCACTCGCTCTGTTGCGCGGATGATCGATAAATATTGCCGCCAGTGCGTCGACCTGCAACGGATCAGTCCGCACAGCTTACGCCACTCCTTTGCGACCCATCTGCTGGACGCCGGTGCCGACCTGCGGGCGATTCAGGAACTGTTGGGCCACGCCAGGCTCTCGACGACGCAGCAATATACTCACGTCTCGATGGACAAGCTGATGGAGATCTACGACCGCACCCACCCGAAAGCCTAGCGGGTCAAGTGTCGCCCCTCCGCTGGACTCCAGGACTGCCACGAGTTGGCCGCTTGCGCTGCCTTTCCCCATCAAGTATCTTACCTGGGATGAGCGGCCCGAGATCAACGGTCCAACGTCTTTTCCGGCGAATCCATGGTAATAGAGAACCTGATCAGGGAATATGGGCTGTGGGCGGTCTTCTTCGGGGTCATGATCGAAGGTGATTTGACGCTGCTCTTGACGGGTGTTCTCGCCCACTACGGTCTCTTCGGGTTTGGAGAGGCGATCCTGGTGGGGACAGCAGGTGGATTTGTCGGCGACTGCCTCAGCTATTTTCTGGGATACCGTGGCAAAGAGAGGTTGAAGAGCAGTCGATTCTACCTGCAAGCCCGACCTCGCCTCGAACGATTATCGGCCCGCTTCGGAGTCTTCTCGATCTTCCTCGTCAAATATGTCTTCGGATTACGGACCGCCAGTGCCGTCTTCTGGGGTTTTGCCCACATGAAGTTTCGTCGGTTCGGACCGCTGACCCTCGCCAGTTGCGGGCTCTGGACGGGCATCTTGGTGACCGGGGGATATTTTTTCAGCGGCGCGATTGGGGTGTTGATCGGCGAGGTCCAGCGGATCGGGATTCTTCTTCTGATTGCACTGTTGATCGCGGCGGTCGTCGCCTTGGTTCTCTACGGGACCGAGCGATACATCATCGGGCGGCATGTGCCGGAGATGCAGCCGCTCTCCCTGCAGGAGACCTTTCACGACGCCTTCTACGATGCCTTGTTACAGAAAGAGGAGTTGGCGAAGAGCCACCAGCGTCGTTCTTCCGGACGCTGAGCGATCGGTTCCGGCTGGTCAGGAAGGAAGTGGCGGAGGCGTGTGGGAATCGAACCCGACCGACCGACGCTTCCGCACCGGCCCAGCGGATTTGAAGTCCGTGCCGATCACCAGATCAGATGCGCCTCCAGGTCCTTGACTTGGCCCGTCAAGGGGGATCACCTTATCGAAAACAGTTGCACTATACCAGATTTGCGCGCGACCGCCCAACGGCAAGCGGATGAATCACAGATCAGCACAGCGTGGAACGCGAGGCTTGATCCCAACAGAGTCCAGCTTCCCAACCGCAGACAAGGGGGACAGCAGCCATGACAGCAGCCAAGAACTACCCAGCCATTACCAAGGCCTACTATGTCAGGACTGGCGAGCGCGGGGACATCGTGCTCAAGGTCGAGTTTGAGAACTTGCCACCCATGACGTTCTATGCAGAATCGATCAAGGGCTTGGTCTTGAAAGAAGGGATTCTCGTCAGAGTTTTTGGCAATGCAGAGTATCCTTACGAGTACAAATACGGGGAAGATGTCGAAGGCAGTCAATTGGGTATTCAAGGCCCAGCGACCAAGCATCCGGGGCTGATCCGGTTGTTGCGACGATTTTATGACGACCGGATGAGAGGCGTCTACGAACCTGGTACCGATATCACCGAGGAACTTGGGAAGACCGATATCCATCCCCACTGGACCACGGAGGGATCGCACTCCAAATAAGCCAAATAAAATTGGACCTTTGTCCTGCGGAAGTGGTCGAGCAAGCGGCAGCGAGGGGATGTCCATGGCAGAGTCAGTCAAGGGGGGAGCGTACCGGCCAACCGGTGACCCAACCGATCATGTGGGTGGAGCTGAATGAGAACAAACAATCAACTGGAGTCTCTGGTGGAGCTGATGGCGCGATTGCGCTCCCCGGAAGGGTGTCCGTGGGACCGGGAACAGACCCTCGCCACCCTCGGTCCAATGCTGATCGAGGAGGCCTACGAGCTGCTCGACGCCGTCGAAGCGGGCGATTGGGAAGAGTTGCGCGATGAGCTCGGTGACATGCTCTTTCAATTGGTCTTTTACGCCCAGCTGGGAGCCGAGTCGGGGCGCTTCACCATCTGGGACTCGATTGGGCGGGTTCACGAGAAGATGGTGCGTCGCCATCCCCACGTCTTTGGCGAGGAGAAGGTCGAGTCGACGGCCGAGGTCTTGAGCAATTGGGAGGCGATCAAGGCCGCGGAGCGCAGCGGGGGTGAGTCACCAGCAGCGGCGCCGGTCTCGATGTTGGACGGGGTCTCCAAGCGGCTGCCAGCGCTTCTTGAGGCCCACCAGTTGACGACCAAGGCGGCCAGGGTCGGCTTCGATTGGCCGGCGGTTGACCAGATCCTCGAGAAGCTGGAGGAGGAGCTCGCCGAGCTTCGCGCCGAGTTGCAGGCGCCGGATGTCGACCAACATCGAGTCGATGAGGAGGTCGGCGATCTTCTCTTTGTCGTGGCCAACCTCGCCCGGCGCGTCGGAACGGAGCCGGAAACTGGGCTCCGGGCGGCCAATCGGAAGTTTCGGCGTCGCTTTGGCCACATCGAGCAACGCATGGCTGAGCGGGGAGGCGAGTGGCGGGAGGTGACCCTTGCAACACTGGATCAGTTCTGGGAGGAGGCCAAGCGGATGGAGCGGGAATCGCCGGCGCTGGAGCCGTCTGTCGAGAGGAAGAGTCTGGCCTAGCGTGCTGGGGCCCATCTTCTGCTTCGTTCTGCTGCTCTTGGTCTCCGCTCGGGCATCTGGTCAGACCCTGGCACCCGGCATCGTCTTGGAGGAGATGCGGCGCCAAGCGGTGGAGACAGATCCGCTCCTTCCCGGCGGGCCCCAGGTGATCTATCGATTGCGGATCGATCCTCGGCAGGGGACTCTCCGCCTGGGACAGGCGATGGATGAAGTCGTGGGAGCCGAGACGACCAGCTCGATCAGTCGCCGGGCAGGAGCGCTGGCGGCGATCAACGGTGGATATTTCCGGACGACAGGCGTGGCGAGAGGAGAACCCGTTGGGCTGTTGGTCTTGGATGGCAGGGTCCTCAGCGAGCCGGTCCGAAACCGCGCCTCTTTGATGATCGGGCCGGGAGATCCGCCGCGGTTGGCGATTGTCTTTCCCCGTCTTTCGCTGACGCTCCGCGTTGGCAAGAGTCGACTCGCGGTGGATGGGATCAATCGCCCCCGTCAGGCAGATGAGTTGGTCGTCTACACCCCGGACTATCACCGAACGACACTGACCGAGCCGGGAGGATCCGAACTGGTCATCCGCCAGGGGCGCCGTCCCGAGCCGCTCTCGGCTGGGCGGGGAAAGGCCAGTCGGGGGATTCCCCCTGATGGGATGGTCATTTCGGCCCACGGCAAGGCGAGGGCGCGCCTCGAAGCCATCTGGCGGACCGACCGCCCGGTACGCCTTCAGACAGATCTGCAGACGGGGGAACCCGGATCTCTCCCTCTTCCCATTCTTTTGGGGGCCGGGCCGCAGCTTCTTCGGCAGGGAGCCGTGGTGTTGAGAGAACAGGTCGAGAGTTACGCACCGTCGTTTCTGACCGATCGTGCCCCGCGAACCGCCATCGGCTGGCAGTCGGATGGGACGATTCTGTTGGTAGTGGTCGATGGTCGCCAGCCTCAATGGAGCATCGGGATGACGCTGACGGAACTGGCCGAGCTGATGCGTGACTTTGGCTGTCAAGAAGCCCTCAACCTGGATGGAGGAGGTTCGACAACGATGGTCGTGCGGGATCGGGTGGTCAATCGTCCTTCCGACCCGACCGGCGAGCGTCCGGTCAGCGACGCGATCCTTCTTTTTCCCTCCCGAGGTCTAACCCAATGAAAGAGGCCTTGGTTCTGATGGCGAAAGCACCGATCGAGGGGATGGTCAAGACGCGTCTCGTCCACCCCCCCTGGACAGCAGCGGAGGTGACCGAGCTCTACCAAGCCTTTCTGCGGGACACGATCGCGACGATGGAAGAGGTCTGGCGGGATCGGGAGACCCTCTCCCTCGTCCTTTGCTACACTCCAGAAGGGGCGGAAGAGACACTCGAGCCCTTCTGGGAGGGAGGAATTCTTCTCCCGCAGGGGCCGGGAGATCTTGGCGCTCGTCTGACAGACTGTTTCGAGACCTTACGAAAGGCGGGATTTGATCGAGTCGTCGTGATTGGGGCAGATTGTCCCACTCTGCCACCCGCCTTTCTGCCGCAGGCCTTGGATCAAATCCTCGATGACCGGACCGTCGTTCTTGGACCGACACGCGATGGGGGCTACTATCTCCTCGCGGCGGCGCGCTTACCGGAAGGGGTTCTGTCAGATCTTCCCTGGAGCACGGACCAGGTTCTCACGCAGACGATTCGTCGCCTCGAGGAGGCGGGCTCGATCTGTGCTACACTCCCCGTTCTTGAAGATGTGGATACCCCCGAGGACCTTTCCCGCCTTGAGGCGCAGTTGGCGGCAGATCCTTCTCTGGCTCGATCGACCCGCCGCTACCTGGAGGCTCGCCGTCGGCGAATTGCCCTCCTCTCCTCCCAATCTCTCGAGGATCGGCATGAACCATAACCGGAATCGAAAAAGCCCGAAAAAAAACTATGGATAAAGTGAAAGCCATCATCAAGCGTGAGTATCTGACCCGGGTTCGATCGAAAGGGTTCATCATTGGGACGATTCTCAGCCCCGTTCTGATGCTTTCGTTCGTTGTGGTCCCGTACTTCATCACTCGTTTGGGCGGATCGGAGCGTCATCGAGTCGCCATTCTCGATCAGGTGGGGGATCCCTCGCTCTACCAACGGGTCGAGAGCCTTCTGGTCGCCAATGGAACGCGCAAAGAGCGGTACGATCTGGAGCGCGTCGAGGCGCCGCCCGACGATGACGCATCACTCAAACGCCTGCAAGATCGGCTCGCTACTGGAGAGATCGATGGCTATCTGATTCTTCCTCCCAATATCCTGGAGATCGAACGACTCCTCTACTTTGTCAAAAACGTTGGGGATTTTGAGGCACGCCAACAGATTGGAGATGCCATCAACCGCGCCCTCGTCGAACGGCGGGTGCGTCTGGCAGGCTTGCAGAGTGAAGATCTCCAAAGGCTGACCCGCGAGGTTCGATTCGAGGTTCGCAATGAACGGGGCGAGCGGGAGCGGGGCCAGACCTTCATTCTCGCCTTCGGCCTCCTGATGATCATCTACATTACCATTCTCGTGTATGGGGTGATGGTCATGCGGGGGGTCATCGAGGAGAAGCAGTCGCGGATCATCGAGGTTCTTCTCTCCTCAGTTCGTCCCTTTGACCTGCTCCTCGGCAAGTTGATCGGAATCGGTCTGGTGGGCTTGACGCAGTATTCCGTATGGACGATCTTCGGGCTCGGGTTGAGCCTCGCCACCTCCCTGCCGATGCTGGTGGCCAACTGGGGCAGCCTGCCGACGATCCAACCCCACCTCCTCGTCTTCTTCCTGGTCTACTATGTTCTGGGGTACTTTCTCTATGCGACCCTCTACGCCATGGTCGGGGCGATCGTTTCCAACGAGGAGGATGGCCAGCAGGTGCAGTTGCCCGTGACCATGGCGATCATTATCCCGATGATGATCTCGACCATGGTCTTGCGCTCACCCAACAGTTTGACCTCGACCATTCTCTCGCTGGTCCCCTTCTTCTCCCCGATGTTGATGTTCCTGCGGATCGCGATCCAGACGCCCCCGTGGTGGCAGATTGCCCTCTCCATCGTGCTCCTTCTTATGACCATCCTTGGTACCGTCTGGGTCTCTGCTCGCATCTATCGGGTCGGTGTGCTGATGTATGGAAAGAGGCCGACTCTGCCAGAGATTCTTCGCTGGTTGCGCTATGCGTGAAGAGTTGGGCCTGCCGGTTGACTTCAATCGACCAAACGCGAAAGGGAGACCCAAAATCGGATCTCCCTTTCGCCATTTAACCCCTTGTAACCTTGCACCAGAGGGTGAACCTTACTTCTCCTCAGCCGAAGCTCCCGCATTTTGATTGCTTCCCGCGCCATCGGCAATCACCAGCACTCGCTGATCACCTTGGAAGGTTAACGTCTTGAGGAGGCGCCCCTTCTCTAACTCCACGAATCCGGCCGAGTGGTGAGGGTTCTTGCGGGTAGTCGGCTGAACCTCGACCTGCGTCGTTGCGACTAATCGACCATTCTGCTGGAAGGTCACCTCGTTGGTGCTCGAGTTGAACTTCACGTTGTACGTCCCCTTGGGAATGACCGTCTCTCCAACGGTGACGTCATGGATGAAGGTGACGGTCTTCGATCGATCTTTCGCCTCGACTGCGACATAACCGAAGAGCGCGATGGCGAAGGCGGTCGCCAAGGTGAAAAATAACGACTTGCCTGCTTGACGGTTCTGCATGATCTTTCCCTCCTCCTGATATCGCCCCTGCCTTGGGGGCGTCTTGTTCGTTTTCCTGTCTGCTTCTCCGGATGTGATCGGGACATCCCAGCAAAGACCGTCACTCCGGAGAAGCGATCTGTGGCGAGAGTGCTGCAATTGCTTCGCTCTTCGCTACGCCACAGGATAAGGCAATGGGTGTGCCAAAGAGTTCAAAGAGAAGGTTTTCGCCTGAAACCTATTTGTTTTCAATAGGTTGCCTTTTTGTTCCTGTTCTTCCCGGAGGGAGAGCAGGGAAGCGATGAGGCAATCTGGAACGGCAACCGGGTCACCTTGCGACAATCGGTCCCCCTCATAGTTCGAACTGGGGATCCTGCGCGCGGTACTCATCGAGTTTGCGATGGAGGGTACGACGGTCGACGCCGAGGATTTCAGCGGCCCGGGACTTATTGCCCCCAGTCGAGCGAAGGGTATCGAGGATGTACTCCCGTTCCAAGTCGTGGAGGGTCAAGCGCTGCTCCTTGCTTCGGGTGAGGAGGGTGGTTGTCCCGGCTTGTTGTCGGATCCGATCCGGCAGGTCCTCAGGGTGCAAGGTGCCGCTTTCGGCGAGGGCAACGGCCCGCTCGATGGCGTTCTCGAGTTCTCGCGCATTGCCCGGCCAATGGTAGGCCGTCAAGATGGCCAGAGTCTCTTGTGGAATGTGGGGAGAAGGGATCCCAGCCTTTTCCGTAATCTTGTGCAGGAAGTGCTCAACCAGGAGCGGGATGTCGAAGGGGCGTTCCCGCAGCGGCGGGAGGTGGAGTTGGATTACGTTGAGTCGCCAGAAGAGATCTTCCCGGAATCGTCCTTCGCGAACCTCTTTCTCCAGGTCACGGTTGGTCGCGGCAATGACCCGCAGGTCGATCTCTCGTTCCCGGTCGGCCCCAATCCGCCGAACGGTCCCCTCCTGGAGGACCCGCAGCAGCTTAGGTTGAAGGGCGAGGGGCATTTCACCAATCTCATCAAGGAAGATTGTCCCGCCATCTGCAGATTCGAAGAGGCCCGACCGGGCCTGTCGAGCACCGGTGAAGGCTTGTCCCGTATGGCCAAAGAGTTCGGACTCCATCAATTCTGTGGGAATGGCCGCACAGTTGACGGCAATGAATTGACCTGCCCGTTGGGACATCTGATGGATCGAGCGGGCGACCAGCTCCTTGCCGGTTCCGGACTCGCCGGTAATCAACACCGTGCTGGTGCTCCGTGCCGCCCGATTGACCAGCTTGAAGAGGTCTTGCATCTGCCGGGAGGCGCCAACGATTACCTCGGAGGTCACCCGCATCTCGCGACGCAGGCGCGCCTGTTCCCGCAGGGCCATCGTCCGAGCCAGGGCATCGGCGATAGTGGCCAGCCAATCCTCCGTCCCAAAAGGCTTGGTGAGGTATTGAAAAGCGCCAGCCTTGACCAGCTCGACCGCCTGTTCAACCGATCCAAAGGCGGTGATGACGATGACCGGGACTTCTGGGCGGAGGTCGCGGCAGCGTGTCAGCAGCTCGTCTCCGGAAAGACCGGGCATCCGGATGTCCGTCAGGAGGAGATCGATCGATTCCTGACTCCGTTCCAACACCGATAAGGCCTTGCGCCCATCCGTGGCGACAATGGTCTCATATCCGCACTCCTCCAGCTCATCCTGAAGGAGGTCTCGTAGATCGGGATCGTCTTCCGCAATAAGGATTCGGTCTTTCATGCAAACGGGCTCTCCTGGTTGTTCCGTTCCCGTGAGGTCGAAGGCTCGCTGGGCCATCGGTCGGAGAGGTCAGGCAGGGGGAGATAGAGAGTGAAGACCGCTCCTCCCTCGGCTCGATTGGCGGCTTCGATCCAGCCTTCGTGCTCTTCGACGATTCGACGAGAGACCGCCAATCCGAGCCCAGTCCCGCTGCCAACCTCCTTGGTGGTGAAGAATGGATCAAAGATCCGGGGGAGGACCTCCTTGGCGATCCCCTCTCCAGAATCCGCAATCTGAATGGCCAGATAGTCCCGTTCATTCCCCTCGTGGGAGGAACCGGCCAGGGGGACGTGTCGAG
>JBMUAP010000039.1:0-12033 GCA_049454155.1 Blastocatellia bacterium | reverse complement strand
CCGAAATTCTTCGGACAGAAAAGGGGACGGCGACCGCTCGGCTTGAGCGGGCCTCCGTGCGGAGAGAGAACTTTCCTCCATCTTCCCTGAACGTGCCGCTGAGGATGATCAGGGAGTGGAGGTATTTTTAGCACCTTGTTGTTTTACACTTGAAACATTTTGTTGCGCTCAAAACGAGCTAGTTACCCTAGCGGAGAAGAGTGCGGCGACCATCTCACCACCACCACACGAGAGAGACTCAGCCAGAGGGCGTCCACCCGTCCCGGCCTGCCCGCGCCGGGATGGGTGGATCCAACGCCCCTAAAGGGCTCTCGAGCCGGTCGGGGTGTTCGAGAAAGATGAATCGAAGGATTTGGGAAGCCCTCAAGAACTCCCAGGCGGGAGGGTGGAGAGGGGACGGGCAGGTCTGTCCAGTTCAGGAGAATCGAATGCAACACGCGAGACCTGTGGAAAAAGAGAAAGAGGGGGACGCAGAGGGCGCGGATGACTCAGGAGGGCGGAGAGGAGCTTGGGCGGACCGGGAGATCCGTTCTGATCTGGCAGCAGTGGGGTTGAAGTTCTGGGGGTTGGATTGGGAATCACTGGAACGTCGTCCCCAGAAGGTTGGGATGAGACCCGGAGCGGAGAGGAAAGAAATCGCGAGGCAAGAAGGCAGGTTGGGTCCGGCACGCAACGTCGAACACTGATCAAAACGGCAACAAGGCAGTCAAAGAAGTGGACCAAGGAGGAATAACCATGAGCAGCGTCAATCAAGCATTCAAGTATAACCGAGCGAGGAAGAACGTCATTCTGGGGGGGGCGGTGATCCTGATCTGCATCACGCTCTTGAGTTGTGTGTCTTCTTTCATGATCTACCGGGAGGGGTTTACTGATATGCCAAAAGCGGTTCAGGTAACGCTCTCGCTCTTTGCCGTGGTGGTGGTGGAGGGGGCCTTCATCTGGCTGGTATATGGCTTCACGCGAGCCTTCTCTTCGTTTCTGGAACGAGCGATCTCCTTCGCAGGAATGGGGTTTCTGGTTGTGGTCATGATGATCAACATTGTGACCCATTTTATGATGGTCAAGCAGTTGGCGCTCCACCCCTTTCAGGAGGCTTGGTTGAGCTGGGGAGCGGTCTCGGTCTTTGTCGGAGTCCTGCTGATTGTCTTGTCGATCACGCTGGCGGATCCGGTGATTCGGCTGATCCGGCTGGAGCTGAAGTACCAGGGCCGTCAACAAGAGAGTATTCTCGAAGCCAAAACGGACGGGTTGGAGAGCGAAAAGCTGCAGGCAGCGATGGCCGACAGAGCGGAGTGGGAGGCAGGTCAGCTGGCCCTCAAGGTTCTCGGGGGAGCGCTGCCAGGGCAGGCTGGGCAGATGCATCAGGTGACGGGGTTCTCCAGGGCCAGTACGCAGGGGAGTTATGGGTATGTTGGGGGCGTCTTAGGTCAAGTGCCGGAGTCTGAGAGCCCAAAAGCCAGATGCCTCGGGAAACAGGGAGGGCCGAAGATCCATCCGTCCAACTTTGGGGGAGAGATCTGTCCCGGGGCAGTGGCAGAGCGGCCTCACGTGAGCCAGGACGCCGGGAAATCGAGGATCCGCGATCGGTTCTCCCCTCTCCCGCAGTCGGAGCGGTCACCGGGGATCGCTCGGTCGAGATCCGGTCGGTCAGAACGCTTGGGAGGAGTTGCTTTGCCGTGCTGCCTGCCACGGTTCTCCGCGGCGGAGGGGAAGGTCAAGTTCCCGAACCCGTAGAGCAACCAGTGGGGGCGACCTCACCAGGGTCTTCTTCACCCAGACGAACGAGGTCAGCCTCATCAGGGAGGCGGGAAGGGCTGCGTCACTCCCCTACGCGGTCAGCGCGGGGAGTGGGAGCCGATCAGTCGCCGCCCACTCCTTGGGGTTGCGAGTGGCGAAGGGCAGACAATGGATGGAATCTCTGGCGTTGTTGGAGCGAGCGGGAGTCTCCCGACTCGCCCCGCGTCCGGCGGAGCCGCTACGCCGGTTTTCTCAGCCACGATGGCTGGGAGGTGTTGAAGGGGTATGACTATGAAACGTTCCTCGCGATCCTTGGGCAACGGCTTCGCCGATACGGCAAACGGTAACCCTTTTGCCGTCTTTGAGATGATCGCTGACGCCAGAAAGATTCAGCAGCGGACAGCCGATGAGAACGTCATCGAATCGGCCCGACGCATCGAACAGCACGCCGATGGGATGATCAAGACGATCCTCGGCACAGCAGATCTCTCGACAATGGAGATCCCAACAGGGGTCCTCGAGCAGATCATCGAACTGCTGCGAGGTTGTCGCAGCCCGTAATCGGCCGGGATCGTCAGCGAGAGAGGAGTTTCTCGAGAACTGCGGCAACGGGGTTCAAGACCTCTTCGAGGAGCGCTTCCTCACTGGCCTCGACCATCAAGCGAACAATTGGTTCGGTGCCGGAGTAGCGCACCAGGATCCGCCCTTTTTCCCCCAGAACGCTCACTGCGTAGTCGAGGGCAGCTTGGAGTTCCGGGAGGGTCTCGAGGGGCGGTTTCCGGTTGACGCGAAGGTTGAGCAGGCGTTGAGGAAAGCGCACCATGCCAGCAGCGAGGAGGGAGACAGGCTGGCGCGCCGCTACCATCGCGCGAAGCACTTCGAGGGCGGTCACCATTCCATCCCCTGCCAAGCTGATTCGCGGAAGGATCAGGTGGCCTGACTGCTCCCCGCCGAGGCTTCCCCCTCCTCGAAGGAGTTCGTCGAGAATCGGTTTGTCACCCACCGGCGTTCGAACCAGCATCAACTGAAGGGATTGGAGTGCCCTCTCGAGACCAAAATTGCTCATGACCGAGGCGACGACGATCGGAGATTCGATCTGCCCGGTCTGAACTTGATGCGAAGCCAGCAGGTAGAGCAGGTGATCCCCATCGAGAATCTCTCCCCGTTCATCGACCGCAATGAGCCGGTCTGCGTCTCCGTCAAAGGCCAAGCCGATGTCCGCGCCAGTGGCGAGCACTTTTGCTCGCAGTGCTTCAGGATGGACGGCGCCGCAGGCCAGGTTGATGTTTTCGCCAGTCGGGTTGGCATGCAGCACGTCGACCGATGCGCCCAGCGAGGAGAAGAGTGTAGGTGCAATAAAGGAAGCGGCGCCATGCGCGCAGTCGAGCACCACTCGCCAACCATCGAGGCGCAGTCCGCTCGCGACTCCCTCTCGCAGCCAGGTGAGATAGGGCTCGGAGGAGACTCTCTCGCTGCTTCCCCGCCTTGTCGGGCGGTCGATTGCCGGTGGAGGGTGCTGGCCCAGGGAGAGATCGGCCGTGATCGCGGCTTCCAGTTGTTCTGGGATCTTTTGACCATCGGGAGCGAAGATCTTGATCCCGTTGTCCTGGAATGGATTATGGGAAGCGGAGATGACGATACCAGAGTCCGCCTCATACTGTTGGAGGAGATAGGCCACGCCAGGCGTTGGGATGACGCCGAGGATCATCGCGTCAGCACCCGCTTCGACCAACCCACTGACCAGCGCCTTCTCGATCCACTCTCCAGAGGCGCGGGTGTCCCGTCCGAGCACAACCCGAAGTGGGCCTTGGTTTCGGTGCTTGCGGGGGGCAATGTGTCGCGCAATCGACTGTCCGAGCTTGACGAGGGTCGCCGGATCGAGCGGGAACTCGCCGGCTGTTCCTCGAATTCCATCGGTGCCAAATAATCTTGTCATGGTCGGGAAAGTTCTCCGTTCTGGTTCGTGTCTCAGGGATGGCGATACTGGATGGTTGATGGAATGACGCGGGTCACCTCCAAGAAGGGGGTTGTTCCCTCTGGAAGAAGAACCGTGGGGGCGACTGTGCCCTGCTCTCGGGATACCCCTGTCGTTCGGGCTTCAACGCGGATTTGGGATGGAGTCAAGGCACCCACTCGGGAGAGTGGGCCGTAGATCTCGACATCGACTTTCCGCGTCAGCAGGCGACCACCCGTTCCCTGATCGGGCCAGCGCACGGGAACTCCCGAGAAGATTCGCTTGATCCGCTGCTCTCCAATGGTCACGGTCAGCCGAATCTGTTCTCTGGTTTTGATTCGGATGGAGGGATGAAGGGTCTCCACATCGACGAGTTTTGAGAAGCTGGTTTCATGACCGGCGAGGTTGATCGACTCAGTTGACACATCCTGCAACTCATTCAGCTGGGATTCAGGGCCCTCCAAGTGGATCTGAGAGGGGGTGACCGCCACGTCATAGACCTCGACTCCAGGTCCCAGGACGCCCTCGGTGCGCGGCCTGATGGGGATGGTCCGTTCCGCAGTCCTCTCGATCTGCAGCCGGATGTTCGGGGGGAAGATTTGCGAAACTTTCACCCGTGGCGGGCGGACAACATCCTCCGGGTGGAGCTGAACGACACGCTGACCAGGATCTTTGTGTTGGAGATCGGCAACCACGGTGATCTGGTTGCTGTTGAGGCGACGGACTAGATCTTCTGGACCAAAGAGTCGAACGCTGACTCGTTGCTCCCCATCGTCGAGGATCTCGTGTCCTTGAGGAAGCCCCTGAAACTGGATGGGGACATCGTTGAGTCGAACCTCGATATTCTGCTGGCGGGAAAGAAGAAAGAGAATCAACGCCAGCAGAATCGACAGCATCTTCAGCCCTTTGTTCTCCCCGAGAACTTTCAGCCTGTTGCGAAGTGTCGCGATCAGCCTTGCCCTTACCATTTTCTACCCTCCGGCTGATTCTCTCTGGACGAAGCGGTGTCTCGTCTGCGTTGGCGGGAAAGTGCCTCCAGTTGCTCGTCTCGTACTCGCTCTTCGCGCTCGAACTCCTCCGTTTCGTCCTCGGATCTCCAGGGTTCCATTGCTTGTTGGATCAATCCGCGCAGTCCAGGGCCATCGAGGTTGCGGCGCAGTCGGCCACTGATCGCGAATGAGATGGCGCCGGTCTCTTCCGACACGATGACAGCGAAGCTGTCGCTATCCTCTGTGACACCAATCGCGGCGCGATGACGTGTGCCAAGCTCTCGCGAGATCCGGGGATTCTGCGTGAGGGGCAGAAAACAGCACGCCGCTGCGATCCGGGCATTGCTGATGATGAGTGCTCCATCATGCAGGGGGGTGTGGGTATTGAAGATGGTCACCAGCAGATCGTAGTTGACTCGGGCATCAAGCCGGATTCCCGTTTCGATGAAGAGTTTCAGTCCAACCTCTCGCTCGAAGACCATCAACGCACCGGTCTTCTCCGAGGAGAGGGTCGTCGCCGCCAGGACAACCTCGTCGTACCATTCCTCCCCAAAAGGATTGTTGGTTCGCTTCTGTCCGAGGATGAAGTTGTTGCCGAGGTGGGTCAGCCCAGCCCGGATTTCGCGTTGAAAGAGAATGATGAGCGTGAACCCGAGGTAGACCGCCGCTGTCCGAATGACCCACTCGACCGTTGTCAGCTCGAAGTAGGACGAGAGCCAATAGAGAATTCCCACCAAGATCAGTCCGATCGCCATCTGGACAGCACGAGTTCCCCGCACCAATCGCAGCACTTCATAGATCAGGAAGGCGACAATTGCGATATCGACGAGGTGGCGTATCTCAAATGAAGCAACTGTCCATTGTACTTTGGATAGGATCTCTTGCATCGCACGGCTCGAGGTCTGCGAATCTACTGGGTTCGTTCATGAAATCACCCTCACGGCGCACGGTCTCTTCTCTCTGTCCTGCGTCGGTCTTCCGGCTTTGAGTTTTGCTCGGATCCACACGAGGGTGAAAAGCGGATCCTTCAACACCAGTCGGGATGCCAAATGTCAGAGTAAGTAGAGTATCACATCCGTTTGGTCAGACTTGGGGGGAATTTTCGTTCCTGGGGGCTGGGCCCGGCACGGGTTAGTGAGAGCCCTAAATTTGTTGTCTGAAGGGAGAAGCTTTGCTAGACTTTACAGGCTCTTTTCCAATCGATCCAGATGATCCCGTTGTTTCCTCCACTCGTTGATCCCCCTTCAGTCTTGGGGAGATCTGTTCTGCTGTCCGACGGAACGTCGTTTTTGGTACACCGGAAGACGGCTTTGACAAGAACGACCAGACGAACCTGGACAGCCTGCCTCGACAGGGCGAGATTTGGTCTTGAAGGGCGGGATCGCCTCATTCTCCGGCCCAATCGGGAGCGATCTTTATGCAGAGTTGGTGATCGTTGATCTGATTCAGATCGATGATCGGCTCCCCGCGAGAAATGACCTGCCCGAACGCCCGGGAAGGTGAGCCCCCAGTGGTTCGCGCTCCTCAGGTCCAATTCAAGCGCGGCCCGTTGCGTCGGGGGAGAGAAAGGAAGTAAACGTCTTGATTCGCAAATACCAGTTGATCAGCGGGACCAGATCTCTGCCGCAAAGGGTAATCGTGCCTGCCGTCTTGACAGCAGGCTGCCTCTTCCTGTTTGCGATGCTACCGGGAATGGGAGAGTTGCTGGTCGCGGCCGGTTCAACACCTCCCCTGTCACGCTCCGCAGTTGCGAAGCAGCAATCGTCACTTTCCCAAAAGTCTACGCGGAGTCAAACAAAGAGCAACAAGCAGACAAATAAGAAGAGCCGAAATCAGCCAGTGGCGTCGAAGAAAAAACCGTCCCAGGTCCAGTCAAAATCGAAGATGGCCAAAGGAAAGGCACGTCGATCCCGATCGGCCCTCGCGAGTCGCCGATCGCGCCGGCTGAACGTTGTCCGAATGCGGGCTCTTCACGCCCGTGAGGAGACCCTTCGCGGTCTGGCGGCTGCCAATATCGAGCAGGACCAAGACCTTGGAGAAGACCCGTTGATCCGGAGGGCGGCCCTTGAAGCGCTAGGGGGACGGGCGGGAACGGTTGTCGTCTTGGACCCGAACAACGGCCGGGTCCTGACCACGGTCAACCAGCGGATGGCAGTGGGGTATCCGGTCAAGCCGTGCTCGACGATCAAGATGGTCGTTGGCTTGGCGGCACTTCGCGAGCAGGTCTTCGATCCCAGCGAGGAGGTCTCCCTCTCGAGGAGACAGTCGATGTCGCTCAGTGAGGCGATGGCCCGCTCCAACAACCCCCTCTTCCAGGTCTTGGGCCGCCTGCTGGGGTTTGATCGGGTTCTCTTCTATGCCCGAAACTTCGGGTTGGGTGAGCGGACAGGGGTCAATTATCCAGGTGAGAGTCCAGGGTATCTTCCCAAGAACGATTCAGGCCCGGCAGCGACGGGGCACATGTCCAGCCATGGGGATAACTTTGGCGTGACGGCGATGCAACTTGCCGCCTTCACCGCGGCTGTCGCCAATGGCGGCTCGCTCTTTGTTCCACAAGTGATCCGCTCTGCAGAAGACCTCGCCAGGTTTCAACCGATCCTCAAGCGTCGAATTGAGATGACCCCGGAGGACCGGGAGAGGGTTCTTGATGGGATGGCTGGCGCAGTGACCTATGGTACGGGCAAGCTCGCCTATAGCCCGATTCGGCAGGTCGTTGGGAAGACAGGTACTTGCACTGGTGACGAACGGGACAAACTCGGACTCTTCACGTCATTCACCAGTGCCGAACAGCCAACCTTGGTTGTCACCGTCATCACGAATGGTTATCAAGAAGCGGGTCGCCGAGCCGCAGAGATCGCGGGGAAGATCTATGCCGCCATCTTGCCCCAGTTTGTGGATGAGTCTGAGGCTGGAGTTCCGGCTGAGGCAGCCAAGGAGACCGAACTGGTACGAACGGAACCTTCGGTTGTCGGTAAGATCGAACGCCAGTAAGGCCGAACCGCAGTGCCCTTAGTCCAGATCCGTCATTCGTCAAAAGCGCAGACCGCGAAGTTCGAGGGAATGGTCTTTGACAAGGTCTTCAGAGACATTTCCTGGGCGATCAAGTTTAAGGCGGAACGAAAACTGCTCTCCAGGAGCGAGCGGCTTGGAACGGGACCGGGGGATCGGGTAGCCAAGGGTCTCGACGATCGTCTGGTCTTCGAGCCCGATCATCCGGGCACGGATTTCCAGTGCGGTGATCGCGCGCTGCCCCTGGTTGGTGATCACACCACGAACCTCGTGTTGGGCCATTCCCACCAAGTTGGGATGGACGATCGTCTCAATCATCTCGAGGGTGATCTGGGATCGATAGCCATCGAACTCGCTTGCTCCCTCGCGCTGGACTCCTTCGATCGCCATGCTTGATGACGGTTGGGTCGCCATCAACAGACCAATCATCAGCAAGAGCGCGGCGCCGGCGATTGCAGTCAGGGCCAACAGGATTCTCGTTCGGGAGCGTTTTTCGGCTGCCTCGGCGGCGACCTTCTCTTCATCGAACATCGTCACTCCTTATGTCTTGGGATATCGCGACCAGCAGGGAGAGGCCGCGGTCCTCCTTGGTCCAGGGGTCCCGTCATTGGGCTTCGATCAGGTACCGCTGACAGCCATCTGGTCGAGGCGAAGGGTGGGCGCGGCGATCTTTCCGCGGAAACGGAGGTCATTGCCGACCTGCTCGATGCCGCGCAGCATTTCGCGGAGGTTGCCGGCAATGGTCACTTCCTCGACGGGATGGATCCACTCGCCACGCTCTACCCACCAGCCGGCGGCTCCGCGGGAGTAGTCTCCGGTAACGGGATTGAAGCCAAAGCCGATCAGGTCCGTGACGTAGAGTCCACGATCGAGAGTGGCAATGATCTCCGTCGGAGCGAAAGGACCGGGGGCAAGATAGAAGTTGCTGACTCCGACCACGGGCGGGCCCGTCAGACTGCGCACCGCGTTGCCCGTTGTCGGGAGCTGCAATTTTCGACCGGTATAGGTGTTGAGGAGATAGTGGTGAAGGCGCCCCTGCTCAATGACAGGGGTTCGCTGCGTCGGGCATCCTTCCCCGTCGAACGGACGGGAGCCAATCGCGCCAGGGAGGAGCCCATCGTCGATGACTGTCACCAGCGGAGAG
The DNA here is from genome assembly GCA_049454155.1 of Blastocatellia bacterium. GTDB lineage: Bacteria > Acidobacteriota > Blastocatellia > RBC074 > RBC074 > CAIOZW01. The sequence goes on along the minus strand of JBMUAP010000039.1, from coordinate 3,200 downwards.
GCCACCAGTTCCCCCAATTGCCCAGCGAGGAACGAGGCGTGTCGGAAGACAGCGGCCCCATTGACCGCCTCGAAGAGGTCTCGCAACAACGCGGCGGCGGCCTCCGCTTCAAAGATCACCGGGACCACACAGGTCTCAATCTTGCGTGCGCCGAGTTTGCGAATCGCCCGATGGGCTGCCTCTTGCCCAATCTCTTCCGGTGAGGCGAGGCCCGCCAGTTGGCATTGACGATCCCCCCAGTAGCCGACCTGCATTTGACCTTGGGCACGAGCGATGGGGGCCACCGCCAGACCACATTGTGTGGTCGAATATTGGCCACCCAGCCCGCGCGAGGTGTGCAGCAGGACATTCCGCTCGATCGTGGTGCAGGCCGCCCCTTCGGAGTTGGTGATCCGCGGATCGCTCGATCGGGCCGCATCTTCCGCCCGAAGGGCAAGTTGAATCTTCTCCCCCGTCTCCATCCGTGGGATGGCCGGATCGAACAGGGAGAGGGAGTCCTGTCGTGTCCCACTCGAGTCCGGTTCAGGCAGAACGGCGGCATCATCGACAGAGGTCGAACGAGCCATCTCGACCGCATCGGCAATCAGTTCGGTAATCGCCGCCTCGCTGACATCCGAGGTCGAGCAGGAGGCCTGTCTTCCATCGAGAAGCACGCGCAATCCAAGACCAAAAGAGGCAGCCTCCTGGAGTTTTTCGATAGCGCCCATTCGGACTTCGACTGAAAATTCCCGGGTCGAGACGGCCAATACTTCCGCATCGGTTGCCCCTGATTGACAAGCCCGCTCGACGATGGAAGCGATCCAGTCCCGGGTCACTTCTCGGCTCATCGCGTGCCTCCCACCGTCATTTCGGAGAGGTGCAGGGTTGGCATTCCAACGCCCACAGGAACCGATTGCCCATCTTTCCCACAGATTCCAACTCCCTCATCCAAGGCCAAGTCGTATCCGAGCGCCTTGACACGAGTCAGGGCAGTTGGACCATCCCCGATCAGAGTCGCCCCCTTGACCGGAGCGGTGATCCGTCCATCCTCGATGAGGTAGGCTTCACTGGCGGAGAAGACAAACTTCCCATTGGTGATGTCGACCTGGCCACCCCCAAACTGGACGGCATAGAGCCCACGGCGAACGGAACGAATAATCTCTTCTGGGGGAGTCTCTCCGGCGAGCAGATAGGTATTGGTCATCCGCGGCATCGGCAGATGACGATAGCTCTCACGTCGGCCATTGCCAGTCAGCGAGGCGCCCGTCAGTCTCGCACTGAGGTGGTCCTGCAGATATCCCCTCAGGATGCCCCGATCGATCAGGACCGTCTGGGAGGTAGCGTTTCCTTCGTCGTCGATGTTGAGCGATCCGCGTCGATGCGGGAGGCAGCCCTCGTCGACAACGGTGCAGAGTTCACTGGCGATGCGTTGTCCTACCAGACCGGAGAACGCCGAGGTCCCTTTGCGATTGAAATCGGCTTCCAGTCCATGACCGACGGCCTCGTGGAGCAGAATTCCTGGCCAGCCGGGGCCCAGCACGACCTCCATCGTTCCCGCGGGAGCCTCGTCAGCTTCCAGTTGGACCAAGGCCTGACGGGCGGCCTCCCGAGCGTACCGGGTGAGAAGCTCGTCGTTGAAGTAGTCGATGCCGAGACGTCCTCCCCCACCCGACACCCCCGATTGCAGGTTTCCATCCTCATCGGCAATACAGGAGACTCGGATCCGGGCAAGGGGGCGAACATCGCCGATCAGTCGTCCTTCGGAGGTCGCAATCAGGACGACCTTGTACTCGTCCGTCAGCCCCGCCTGGACCTCACGGATCCGTCGATCCACCTGCCGTGCAGTCTGATCGACCAGCCGGAGGAGCTCGATCCGGTCTGCCATCGGCTGCTGCCCAACCACCGACTCGACCGGGTAGAGGTTGTGGCTTGGTTGGGCTGGACTGATCCGGACCGGACCAACCTCTCTAGGGGAGTCAGCAATGCGTGCTGCTGTCAAAGCCGCTTGATGAATCGCTTCCCGCGTGATGGTCTCACAATAGGCGAAACCCGTCCGTTCTCCACTCAAAACCCGTACTCCGACCCCTTGTTCCACTGCCCGCCCTGCCTGTTTGACGATCTGCTCCTCCAGGCCAAGGCTGTTGGTCACCGCATACTCGAAGTAAAGATCGGCATACTCCCCCCCGTGTGAAAGAGCCGCTCCCAACAAGGTCTCGATGTCGCGCACGGTCAGGGGAAACCGCTGAGTGAAGAATTGGACTGGATCGATCATGACATCACGTCTCCTGCTGCCCGTCCGGTGGCAGACGCTGGCTCCGTTTCCGGGGAATCAGGCCAGGGGGCGCTCACCCAAGTGTAGTGCGGCGATCCCCCCTGACAGGTTCTGGTAGCGAACCGACTCAAAACCGACAAGGCGCATCATCTCGGCCAGCCCACGCTGATCAGGAAAGTGGCGGACTGACTGCGGCAGATAGCGGTACGCTTCGGAAGAGCCAGAGATCAACCCTCCAATCCTCGGAAGAATCTGGTGAAAATAGAACTGGAAGAGCGGTCGCAGGATCGGCAGTACGGGTTGTGAAAATTCGAGAATCGCGACTCTTCCCCCCGGCTTGAGAACTCGCCGCATCTCGGACAAGCCCCCTTCGACGTGGGCCAAGTTTCGCAGGCCGAAGGCAATGGTCACCGCGTCAAACTGCCCTTCCGCAAAAGGAAGCTGCAAGGCATCTCCCTCGGTGAGGTAGGCGCGGTGCGCGGTATTTCCCACCTTCTGATGACCAAGAACCAACATTGGGTGACAGAAATCGCAGCCGATTACCTGTGTGTGGCGCGCCAGCTCGATCGTTAAATCGGCCGTCCCACAGCAGAGATCCAACGCCATCGCCTCTGGTCGCTCGATCAGGTCACGCAGCTGGCGCACCACCAATCGGCGCCACCGTTTGTCAATGTTGAGGGAGAGGAGATGGTTGAGCCGGTCATAGCTCGGCGCGATCTCTTCGAACATCGCCCGAACGGCCCGATCCTTCCCAGGGATATTCAACTGAGGGTTGGGTCTCTCTTTGCTCATGGCTTACCCGTGTCGATCCCTCAAGGATTCGACCTGGGAGCCTCCTCGACACTCCCCACCAAGACCACTGCCGGTTGGTTTCGCTCAAGCAGGGTACGAGCCGTCGCGATGACCTCCGCTTCGGTGATGGCCGCAACCCGCGGAAGGGCAGTCAGGG
>JBMUAP010000038.1:0-12167 GCA_049454155.1 Blastocatellia bacterium | reverse complement strand
AGGTGTGAATATTAACAGCAATCACGGCTTAACACAAAATAAATGGGAGTTCGATCTGGCCCGAGTCTTGCTGGAACTAGCTGCCGTCCCGTGATGTATCAGCGAGTCGATCTCTCCTGGCACTATTGCCGACTGAGGTCGGGGGGGGGCAGAATAGCGGGAGTGGTCCGCCTTGTGCCGGAGAGAATCCTCCTGGAGTGTCAGGGAGAGCAACCTCGCCATGGCCAGGGCTACTCAGCCTGCCCGGTCGAGCAGAATGCATGGATGATGCTGGTTGACGGGGCAGTTCTCCTGCCTCGTCAGCGAATCGTGCGGCGGTCATTGCCTGTTGGTCTGGAGGCTTGGCCGGTGGCCCTTTGGTAGATTGCGGATCGCGTGGCGAGGGAAGTGGTTCTGGTGGAATGGGACTGGACTGAGTGCCCGTCCGGACCAGTGGCGTGCGAATGCCACAGAAAGTAAGGACGCGGGCAGGAGTTGCTTGGGGGATTGGATTGGCCCGTTCCGTCCCGACGTGGTCTGGGCAGGTTTGGGAGAGCGGCGGGAGGCGTGGAGAGGGATGTCTGGGGATCTGGAGCTGAGATTGACGGAGGAGCAGCGCGCGGTACTCGAGTCGGCCGCGGGAGAACGGATCTTTCTGCGCGGAAAGGCGAGTGTCGGGAAGACGACGGTGGGGGCCCAGTGGCTCCAGCGGTTGCTGGCGGAGGGGGTACCGGCGCACCGCATCCTGGTGTTGGTTCCGCAGCGTCGATTGGCCCTGCCGTATCAGCGGGAGATCCGCCGATCGGAGGGGCGGGCGGGAGCGGAGGTGACGATCGCGACGCTCGGCAGTTTGGCGCGGAGGACGGTGCAGCTCTTCTGGCCCCTGGTGACAGACCGGCTGAGCCAGACCTTCCCGACGCGCAGACCAAAAGCGCTGTCGCTCGAGATGGTACAGTATCTGATGTTCAAGTTGCTGCAACCAGAGATCGAGCGGAACGACTATTTCAAGAGTGTGACGATCGACCGGGCCCGTCTTTTTGGACAGTTGGCGGACAATCTCAACAAATCGGCAGTGGTCGGGTTTCCGTCGACGACGATTGGAGCCCGCCTGCAGGCGGCCTTTCCGGACGATCCGGAGCGACAGCACATCTTTGGGGACGTCCAGGCCTGCGTCAATCTCTTCCGGGACTATTGTCGCCGATACAACCTGCTCGATTTTTCCTTGCAGGTGGAGCTCTTTACGCAGGCACTCTGGTCGTTTGCCTCGGTGCAGGATTCGCTGCGGGGGCGGTATCAGTACCTGATCGTCGACAATGTCGAGGAGGACACGCCGGCGACCCATCGGTTGTTGCGGGAGTGGGTACCGGGGACGCGATCGTCACTGGTCATCTTTGATGAGGAGGCCGGGTACCGTCGCTTTCTGGGGGCGGATGACCGATCGGGTGAGGCTTTGCGGGAGGTCTGTGACCGCGAGATCGAGTTGAGGGAGACGCGGGTGATGTCGCGATCGGTGGAGACGCTGCTCGGCGAGGTTGTCGCGATCCTGCAGGAGGATGAGAAGGAGGAGGAGCGGTCGAACGCCTCCGGCCTCCAAGAGCGGCGGCGGCAGGAGGTGGCACGACGGGCGATCGTCTATCCGCGAGCGGTGGTGAGCCGTTTTCATCCGCAGATGCTCGATTGGGTCGCGAGTGAAGTGGCACGGCTGGTGGAGCGCCGGAAGGTGCCGCCAGACCGGATCGTCATTCTGGCGCCGTTGATGGGGGACGCGCTGCGGTTTTCGCTGGTCAATCGATTGGCTCGGCACGGGATCGAGAGTCGAACGCTGCGACCATCCCGTCCGCTCCACGCCGAGCCAGCGGTCAAGGCACTCGTCACGCTGGCCAAGCTGGCCCACCCGCACTGGCAGTTTGACGATGCCTACCGGGTCAGCGCCTCGCACGTTGTCCAGATGCTCTTGTGCGTGCTCGAAGGGATCGACCTCGCCCGGGCGAGCCTCTTTGTCGAGGTCCTCTTCTCGGCGAAGGGGGAGCTGCACCCGTTCGCGGGAATCACCAACGCCGAACGGCGGGGGCGTTTGACCGAAGTCTATGGAGAGCGCTTCGATCGCCTGCGGGAGTGGGTCTGGCAGTATCGGCACGAAGAGGCGGTACCAGCAGCAGAGGGGGCAGCAGAGGGGGCAGCAGCAGAAGGAGCCCCCCGTCGCAGGGGGACGCCGATCGACCTCTTCTTCCGACGCTTGTTCGGGGAGGTGCTCTCGCAGCCTGGTTTTGGATTTCACCGGGATCTTGACGCAGTCCGCATCGTCTCGAACTTGATTGCGTCGGCCCAGTCCTTCCGCCAGTCGGCCGAGGTGATCGAGACGCGGCTCGACCTGGGGAATGAGTATCTTCGCCTCGTCGATCAGGGGATTCTGGCGGACCAGTATGACCCGGTGCGGGGTCAGGAAGCGATGGAGCGCGCGGTTCTGATCGCACCCGCCTACACCTTTCTGTTGAGCAATCAAGCGGTCGACTACCAGTTCTGGCTCAACCTCGACAGCGGGGCCTGGAACCGTCGGCTGCAACAGCCGCTGACTCAGCCGTATGTCCTCAGTCAACAATGGAACCGGGCCGATGCCTGGACGGAGATGCACGAGCGGGAGTCGTCGCGGGAGATGCTCTGTCGGGTAGTCGCGGGCCTGATCCGGCGGTGCCGCCGACGGATCTACCTTGGCATCAGTCAGTACGATGAGCGCGGCTATGAGCAGGTGGGAGAGTTGCGGGTCGTCTTTGACCACCTGCTGCGGGCAGGGAGGGCAAGTGGGCGCGGTGAGGAGACCGTGGTGCTGGAGGAGGAGGAGAGGGCATGAGCAGACCACTTCCGCGTCCACGTCCAAGCCAGGCACGCATTCTCGGCTACCGAGAGGGTCGGATGGGCGTCTCGGCGGTGCCGGGGAGTGGGAAGACCTGGACGCTCTCCCTGCTGGCCGCACGGTTGGTCCAGGAGACACCACTCGCCAGGGGGCAGCAGATTCTGGTGGTGACGCTGGTCAACGCTGCACGCGGCAAATTTGAACAGCAGGTTCGGGAGTTTCTGGGAGAGCAGAGCCTGGGTACCCTCTACCGCGTCCGAACCCTCCACGGGTTGGCCAAAGACATTGTCAGCGAGCGGCCAGGCTTGGTTGGTCTTTCCGATGAGTTCGAGATTCTCGACGAGAAGGAGACGGGCGACATTCTTTCGGACGCCGTCCACACTTGGTTTCGCGCGCACCCCACCTTCGGGGTGGAGGAGTACTTTTCCCCTCAGACAGGACCGCGCAGCGACCAGGTTCTCCAGGCCTGGAAGGGCAGAGAGGTTCCGCAGATTGCCCGGAATTTCATCCAGCGTGCCAAAGATTATCGGCTCAGCCCGCAGCGTCTGCGGAGTGCCCTGGCCGATTATCCCCGTCTGCTCCCGTTGGCGGAGATGGGCACTGCGGTCTACGAGGACTACGAGCGCGCGTTGCGGTATCGCGGAGCCGTCGATTTTCAGGATCTGATTCGGCTTGCGCTGGAAGCGCTCGAAGCGGATGAGGACTATCGAACCCGCTTGCGGACGCGCTGGCCGGTCATTCTCGAGGACGAGGCCCAGGACAGCAGCCAGTTACAGGAGGCGATTCTGCGGCAGCTGGTCGGGGCGACGGGCAATTGGGTTCGCGTCGGAGATCCGAATCAGGCGATCTATGAGACCTTTACCACGGCGAGCCCAGAATTTCTGCGTCGGTTTCTGCTGGAGTCTGGGGTCGAGGCTCGCGAGTTGCCGGAGAGTGGACGCAGTGCGCCTTCGATCATCCGGCTGGCCAACCGGCTGATCGCCTGGGCGACGCACCATCCGCGCGAGGAGGTCCGGCAGCGGAGACCGCTCGCCGGGCCAACGATCAGGCCGCTCACCGAGGGAAATCCCGCGGATCACCCGGGCAACATCGAGATTCATCTCGATCGGAAGATGACAGCGGCAGAGGAGCGGGAATACGTGGCCGGTCGGATTGCGGAGTGGCTTCCGGGCCATCTCGACCGGACGCTGGCCGTGCTCGTTCCGACCAACAAATCAGGTGCGGAGATGGCCAAGGTTCTGCGGGCCTCCCGCCTCCCGGTGGTCGAGATGCTCAAGACGACGACCTCGACCCGGCAAGTGGCGGGTGCGCTCTGCCGGATCTTCGATCTCTTGGCCCACCCGACGAAGACGGCAGCGCTTGCCGATGGGTTGATTGTCTGGCAGCGGGAGGAGCGCGAATCGAAGGTGGTCATCGAGGCGGCGAACCAACTGCGCAATTGCCGACAGGTTGAATCCTATCTTGCGCCGCACGGCAGGGACTGGCTGCAGGAGCGTCGCCAAGAGCCGTCTCTCGCCGGCGCCGCTCCAGAGATGTGGGATCGGCTGGAGGGCTTTCGGGAGCGGGTCCGGGTTTGGCAGCGGGCCAGTCTACTTCCCGTCGACCAGCTCCTCCTGACGGTCGCCGCCGATCTCTTCGGGGAGCCGGCGGAGATTGCGACCGCCTATGCCATTGCCATGCAGCTCCAGCGGATTGCTCTGGACCAGCCGCGAGACACCCTTCACCAGTGCTACCTCGAACTGCGGGAGATCGCCACCAACAGCCGGAAGTTTGTGGGACTGGCCGAGGATGGGGAGCAGTTCGATCCTTCGCAATATCCCGGACAGGTTGTCCTGATGACTCATCATGGAGCCAAAGGCTTGGAATGGGATCGGGTCTATCTGACCTCGGTCAATAATTATGATTTCCCGTCCGGCGATCCGCACGACGTCTATCAGGGCGAAGTCTACTATTTGAGAGATCGGCTCAATCCACAAGCCGAGGCATTGGCGCAATTGAAGGCGCTCGAGTCAGGCGCCCCCTATCATCTGGGCGAGGCGGGCCGTGTTGCCCGGATCGACTATGCTGCGGAGCGCTTGCGGCTGCTCTATGTCGGGGTAACCAGAGCACGACGCGAGCTGATCATCACCTGGAACACGGGACGGATGGGCAATCTGCAACCGGCACGATCTCTCTACGCGTTGACGGCCGCCCTGGCGAATGGCGTCGAGTTGGAAGGGGAAGCAGCCGGGGAGCACGCGGCTCCTGGAACCCCCATCGATGAAGAGGAGGGGGCATGATTCCACAGCCATTCCAATTCAGTCAGAGTGCTCTTCAGGATTATGGCGATTGTCCGCGACGCTTTGAGCTTCGCTATGTCGCGCAGTTCGACTGGCCAGCGCTCGACGTCGGGCCGGGCCTCGAGCTGGAGGCCCGCGTGCGGGAAGGGCAACTCTTCCACGAGCTGGTCCACCAGCATACGCTCGGAGTCGCGCCCAAACTGGTCGAGTCGACGCTGCTCGAGCCGGGCGATGGAGATCTCAGAGGATGGTGGGAACGGTATCTCCGTTGGCAAGCCGCCCGTCTTCCACGAGAGCGGCAGGCGGAGCTGACACTCTCGGCCCCCTTCGGCGCGAATCGGCTGATGGCCAAGTATGATCTGGTGGCGCGAGAGGAAGATGGATCGTTTCTGATTGTCGATTGGAAGACGGGACGACCTTCCCGACCGGCCGTGTTGAAGCGGAGATGGCAGAGCGTCGTCTACCCGTATGTGCTGACGCAGGCGGGGGGCTGGCTTCACGGTGGAGAGCCGATCGATCCCGAACGGATCACGATGATCTACTGGTTTGCCGGGGAGGGAGAGCAGGGAACGACGATCGAGTTTCCGTACAGTCTCGCGCAGCAGCGCGAGGATGAGGCGCGGTTACGGGAGGTGATCGCAGAGATGCTCTCCCGGGCAGCCTTCCCGCTGACCACGGAGGAGCGGACCTGCCGTTTCTGTCGCTATCGCTCCTTCTGTGATCGTGGACGCGAGGCCGCCACCTGGGAGGAATATTCCGACGAGGGGCTCGGCGATCCGGCAGACGTCGAGGACGGGGGTTCGCTCCGGCTCGATGACTTGGGGGAGGTAGCGTTCTGATGGAATGGGAAGCGCTCCCACGTGTCGAAGTTCCCGCCCGGCTGCAGTCCGAGGTGGGGGGGCACCGCTTGGTGGGAGAGCGACTGGTGCGGCTGGGATTGGAGGCCGAGCCGGACTGGCGTGCCTTTCTCGATCCGGCGGCGGGCCCCTCCCCTTCGCCGTTTGATCTGCTGGGAATGGCAGAGGCCGTCGACAACCTGAGACGAGCGAAGACCGTTGGGAGCCCGGTGCTGCTCTGGGGGGCAGAGGATGTCGATGGGTTGACGGCGACCTCCCTGCTCCTTTCGGGGCTGCGCTCCGCTGGCATCGAGATCGATGTCGTCATCCCGCTGGCCACCCGGGAAGGGCGCACCCGTGCTTTCGCTCACCTGCGCGATTGGATAGCCGATCGCCGGGGGGGCGTCATCACGTGCGGTCGCGGAGGACTCCTGCGCGAGGTCGTGACCGAAGCAGGCGCCGCTGGCGTCGACTTGGTCATGCTCGACCCACCCGAGTTCTCGTTCTCAGTCGAGTGGGATGTCCCTCTGGTCGAAAGTGGGGTAGTGCTCAGCGCGGCAAGGTTGCCGGAGGGCCACCCCATGCGAGGATTGACGGCAGCGGCAGTGGCCTATCAGCTGCTGCGGGCCCTGACGGGGAGTGGGCCTGAGTGGGCCGTGTCAGACAGTCTGCTCGACCTGGTCGCTCTCGGTCTGGCGGCTGGTGAGGCGGAGCTGCGCGGCGAGGCGCGTCGGCTGCTCTGGTGCGGGATCCGGGCCATTCGGCGGACAGAGCGTGTCGGATTGCGGGCACTGTGCGAGGCGGCTGGACTCTCGCTGGCGACGCTCGATGAGGTCGACCTCGTCTTTGGTCCCGGATCGCGCCTCAGTGCCCAGGCGCAACTGGATGACCCCGCCGAGTGTGTCGAGTTGCTGACGACCCAGGACGCGATCCGCGCGGCCGAGTTGGCGTCGCAGTGCGAGGGCCTGCACGCCCGTCGTCGACAGGAGCGGCAGTGGATCGAGGCGAGCGCTGTGGCGTTGCTCGAGAAGGATCCGACGCTGCTCGGGTATGCCGCGATTGTTCTCGCGCATCCGGATTGGGGGAGCCGGACCGCCGGGACGGTCGCGGGGTGGCTCGCCGAGCGCTACGCCAGACCAGTAGTCCTGCTGGGAGGCAGCGACACCATCCTTTCCGGGTGGGCCAAGTCCGGCCCTGCCTGCGACCTCAAAGAGGTGCTCGGCAGTTGTCGGGACCACTTGCTCCGTTTTGGTGGGAGTGCAAGGGCGGCAACCCTTTCACTCCACCGCGACCAGCTTCTCGCGTTTCGCCGCTGCCTCTCCCGAGCGGTTCGGGAGGACGAGGCGCCGCCAGGGCTTTTCGGGCAAGAGCCCACTCCCTTGCCCCCTCCCCGACTGCTCCTCGATGGAGAGCTGACCTTGGCGGAGATCACTCCGGAACTGCTCGCCGGCCTTGGACGGCTCGCCCCATTTGGCGCAGGCAATCGCCGGTTGCTCCTCGCCAGCCGCCACTTGCGAGTCGTCCGTCAGCGCAAACTGGGACAGCGCGGACAAGCTCTCGAGCTGCTGCTTGAAGCCTCCGACGGTACCCGTCGCCACGCCATCTCGTGGAATGCTCCCTCCCTTCCGTCCCCTCTCCCGGATAAGGTCGACATTGCCTGCCACCTCCGCTTGCGCTCCCGCGATGGTCTCGACGAGCCGATTCTGGAGATCCTCGACCTCCTCCCGACGACCCCTGCAGGGGAACGAACTGACGTCGAGGTGGCCCCGTCGGTCATCATCGTCGATCGACGAATGTCTCCGGATCCACGCCTGGAACGAGATCGGCTGTTGGTCCTCCATCCGGAGGCGATCGTCTGGCGCGAAGGCGAGCCGGGTGGGCAAGGGGAGCCGGGACTCTCCAGGAATGCCCTCGTCCCGGCCGAGACGCTGCTGGTCTGGACCACCCCGCCAGGGCCGGAAGAGTGGGAAGCCGCTCTCGCCACAGTCCGCCCGCACCGCCTCCTGCTCTTCGCCCAGTCCCCGCCTCATTTGACCCCGACCGGTTTTCTCCAGCGGCTCGGGGGGCTGATCAACTATGCCCTCCGCCACAAAGAGGGGCGGACGTCACTGGTCGAATTGGCCGTGGCACTGGCTCATCGGGAGGTAACGGTTCGGCAAGGGCTGCGCTGGTTCGCGGCGGGCGGCCAGATCGGGCTGGAGTGGGGGGCGCGCGGGGAGGTCCGCCTCTCCCGTCCGAAGGCACCCTTTGCGGCGCTCTCCAAGGACGATCCCCTTCTCGCTCATCTGCTGGAAGAGACGGAGGCTTGGCGCCGCAACTGGCGCCAGTTGGTCTTTTAGGTGGCTGAGCAGCAGAGTGCGCGGTTAGAGTCTGGGCGTGACCAGTCCCGTCTGGTCCTGATACTTCCCGGACCGGTCGGCATACGAGACATCGCACGGCTCATCCGACTCGAAGAAGGTCACCTGGGCGATCCCTTCGTTGGCATAGACGCGGACGGGCAGGTCTGCGGAGTTGGAGAACTCGAGGACCAATCGCCCGCGCCACCCCGGTTCGAGCGGTGTCGTGTTGACGATCAGCCCGCTGCGCGCGTAGGTCGACTTCCCCATGCAGAGCCCCAGAATGTTGCGCGGAATCTGAAAGGTCTCGACCGTCACTCCGAGTGCGTAGGAGAGGGGGGGCAGCAGCCAGTACTGTGAGCCATCCGCCGCTTGCCGGAGGGGGGCTTCGATCAGGGAGCGCTCATCAAAGTTTTTCGGGTCGATCTCGGCGCTGACGATCGGAGAGAAGACACGGAATCCATCGGCAGCCAGGCGCAGATCATACCCAAAAGAGGAGACGCCCGCCGAAATGATCCGCCGTCCGTCGACGTTCCGGACGAGCTTCTCCTCGAACGGGGTGATCAGCCCTTCCTCGCGGCACATCTGAATGATCCAGCGATCCGATTTGACGCTCACTGCCTTGTGCCTCCTTTGACCTGATTCGTTGCAGACCCTTGGTTGATCGAACGGGGACAGGCACAGTGTAGCCGATGGCTTTCCCTGCCCGCAAGCAGCCTTTCCATGCCCTCTGAGATTGGGGGGGGAGGGAGGCGTCGGCGCTGCTTGACTCTTCCCGGATTCGATTTCTATAATTCTTACTTCATTTTACGAGATCCAAGCGGACTTCTCCCCTGAAATGGGATCGTTCGTCGTCATCGACCGCCCGACGCCATCCGTCGGCCCCACCGAGGAAGAGCCATGATCAAGCTGGATATCATCAACAGGGTTGCGGAGAGTACGGGGGTCCAGAGGAACAAAGCGGAAGAGGCGGTCGAGGTCCTCTTCGAGACGATGAAAGCGGCGATGCAACGGGGCGAGCGGATCGAGTTGCGTGGGTTTGGCGTCTTTGTCGTCAAGCCGCGCAAGCGGGGAATTGGCCGGAACCCCCGCACGGGAACCCAGGTGGCGATTCCCGAGGGCAAGACGATTCGGTTCAAGCCCGGGAAAGATCTGCAGGACCGGGACGCGGAACTCGACGATTGACAGGCTCGTCTCCCCTCTGATGGTCTTCCTATTACCGAACGGTGATTCGGCGTAATTACTCACAGCAAAGAAGGTCGGGAAGTGGGCCGGGCCAACAAGCGACCAACGATCGAACGGAAGAGGTGATTGCACCACCGAGGCACAGAGAACACCGAGAAGAAGATTGGGATGACTTTTGCTTCGGGGCAACCTACGGGTAAATGGTATCAGAAAGACAGAGATCACCGAGAAGAAGATTTGGCAGTGATCTGCGTCAACAACCCACGAACGTCTGAACGGAAGAGATCATTGCAGCACAGAGAGGTCACCGGGAAGAAAACAGGATACCTTGAAGTTCGTTAATGCAGTGAGTAGTTACCTATCTTCTTCTCAGTGAACTCTGTGGCTCTGTGGTGCAATCATCTCTTCCTCACCGTGAGTAGTTACGATTCGGCTTGGTCTGCCAGTCCGAGCTCCGCCCAGTCAGTGGCCTCCCTGTGGGAAGTCGATCGAGGACTGCACCGTGATTCGATCCTTACGCCAACGATTCAATGCCGATTTTACCGACGATCGCTACCATCGATTTCTTCAGGCTCTTGAGACCGAGGTCGGAGCGAAGGTCGAGTTTCGCGTCAGTGAGACACCGGTCTTTCTGTCAGAATCCCTCGTCAAGGAGATGGTGGCCGCCTCGCGGTCGATCGTTGCCCAGCTTGACACGCCGACCTATCGTGCCGAGTCGGCCCGCTCCATTCCTCCCGCCTTCGATGTGCCTGGTGAAGGAGACCATCCCCACTTCGTTCAAGTCGATTTTGCCCTCGTCTGGGATGAGGAGGCAGAGCGGGTCGTGCCCCGCCTGATTGAGCTGCAGGGGTGCGCCTCCCTCCATGCCTTCCAGTTTCTGCTGGCCAAGGCCTACCGCGAGCAGTTCGAGCTGGGCCCCCCCACCGGGCTGGCCAATCTGCTTGAGGGGTTGAGCGACGAGGCCTACCTCGAGCAGTTCCGGCGCGTCGTCCTCCGTGGACACGATCCGGCCGAGGTGATCCTCCTGGAGATCGACCCGTTGCGGCAGAAGACCTATCCTGACTTTGCCGCGACGCGGCGACTGCTCGGTGTCGAATATGTCTGCCTGACCGAGGTGATCCAGCGGGGCCGAAAGCTCTTCTACCGACGCCAAGGGCAGGAGGTAGAGATCCGGCGGATCTACAATCGGGTGATCATCGACGAGCTGGTGCGCAAGGGGGTGACGCCTTCCTTCGATCTGCGCGCAGATCTGGCGGTCGAGTGGGCGGGACACCCCAACTGGTATTTTCGTTGGAGCAAATTTTCCTTGCCCAGCTTGCGCCATCCGACCGTGCCCCGCGCCTGGTTTCTCGATCAGTTGCCGGAGACACCGTCCGACCTTGAGAACTTTGTCCTGAAACCACTCTTCTCATTTGCCGGGCTCGGGGTGCGGATCGACGTTCAACCGGCAGATCTGGCGGCCATTCCGGCGGCGGAGAGAGGGGATTACCTCCTGCAGGAGAAGGTGGCCTACCACCCCATGATCGAGACGCCGGATGAGCCGAGCAAGGTTGAGGTGCGCGTCATGCTCTTTTGGCCCGAGGGAGTCTCCGACCCAATTCCGGTGATGACCCTCGTCCGGCTTGGGAAGGGGGCGATGATGGGGGTCGACTTCAATCGGAATCGGACGTGGGTCGGCTCCTCCGCCGCCTTTTTCGAGACCGCTGGTTCCGGTGGAGAGTGATTCCCGATGCGGGTCTTGGCGATCGACTATGGGGCGAAAGGGATCGGGGTTGCGATCACCGACGAACTGCAGTGGACCATCCGTCCACTGCCGACGATCCGGCGAAGGGGGCGATCTGGCCCAGTCGATCTCGTGGCGGTGATTCAAGGGCTGGTGGCTGAATACGAGGTTGGGACGGTCGTGCTTGGCTGGCCGCTGCGGATGGATGGTGGACGTGGAGAGGCAGCGCATCGGGTCGAGCGATTGGCGGAGCGCTTGCGGGCAGCGCTCTCCCTCCCGGTCGTTCTGGTCGATGAGCGGTTGACCTCGCGGGAAGCCGACGCCCGACTGCGCGATTCCGGCGCGACCCGTGACGAGCGCTGCCGCCATTCCGACGCCCTTGCCGCTGTCGTCATCCTCGAGGACTACCTCGCCGCCCCGGCGCGGGCCGCGCCTCCGGCGAGCCCTCTCCGCTCCGAAGCGGATCTCCATCCAGAACCAGAAGAGGAGTTGGCATGAGCGCGTCGAGCTGGCGTAACGTGGGACGGAAGGTCGGCCGGGCAGGGACCCCTGCGGAAAGTGGGCGGGTTCTTCTTGGCCTCCTCTTTCTCCTTGTGCTGGTCCTTGGGACCTTTTATTGGGTCTGGGATCAAGTCACACGTCCGGTGGCCCATCCGGCACAGGATCGAACCATCTCGATCGCCATCGGCACTTCACGGCAGCAGATTCTGCGCCAATTGCGACGTGAGGGGGTGCTCGACACTGATTGGCCGCTGCGGATGTGGTTGACTCTCTTCGATCGCCGGATGGTACTCAAGGCCGGCGACTACCGCTTTCCCACGCCGATCTCTGCCCTGCAGGTACTGGAAAGGATGGAGCGGGGGCAGGTGGTGACGCGCAGCCTGACGATCCCGGAGGGCTTCAACCGCTACGACATTGCCCGCCTGCTGGCGGGATTGGAAGGGCTCGCCGACCCCGGTGTCGCCGAGCCCTCGCCCC